>NZ_JBBMEK010000184.1:0-6791 GCF_040096555.1 Coprococcus intestinihominis
ACTATAACGATTTTATTGCAGGGGATCAGATACGAAAAAACGGAAAGGATAGTTAGGGATAGACAGAAAATGAAAGGAAAAAGAGTGATTGCAGGCATTCTGCTTGCGGGAATTTTAGCAGTCACCCTGGCAGGGTGTAAAAATACAGATAACACGAAAGAGGAAAATGAATCTACGGAATCCAAAAGTCTCCTCCGTGCCATTGAAAGTGCAAGACAGATGAGTACAAATAATAAAACGGAAAAAGAAAACGGCGGTCATCTGAGCCGGGAGTTCCTGAAAGAAAACCTGCAGACTCTCTGGGTGGATGGTATCATTGTACTGGATACAGAGGGAAAGGCGGACTGCGAATACAGTACGGATGAGTCTCTGACCGATGAGATTACGAAGTATCTGCAAAAAGACATTATCATGGATTTTGTCGGATATGAAGAAAGATCTTATTCAGAACGATTTGCCAGGGAAGACGGATCCTATATTGATATTGCAGCCTGTGCCAGAAAAGATGCACCGGGTATTGTGGTAATCTACTATTACACACCTCCTGAATTTGCCAGAAACTATACACTGACGATACAAGGGCTTTTAAATGGTTATAGTATTCAGAAAGATGGAACGATTATTGTTGCAGACGAGGGGATTGTTGTTGCCAGCAATGATGAGAGCCTGCTGGGGCAGAATACGACTGACAACGAAGTTGTTCAGGCAATGAAAAAGCATACAGACAGTCAGCACATAGAAGGTAATTTTATACCCCACCTGATGTTATAAAATATAGATATAAAAGAGAGAACAGGGGATTATGGCGTACATTTCTAATATATGTGCTATACTGGATTTAACTAAGAAGAAGGAGAAGTTCTATGCAGGTATCAGACAAATTAATCAGGCCACTGACAGAAGCAAAATATTTGAATGCTGACAATGTAAGCAGATACCGTTGTATCATGCGTATCTTTTTTGAGCATTATGAAAAACTGAAGTACTGGTTGTATCTGGAAGAAGTCTATGAAGAGATGATACAGGATCCATTTTTTGCTGATTATAGAATGAAACAGTGCCAGCAGGATCTCATGATGCTGACAGAGTGGAAGAATCTGAATACGATCCAGGATACCAAAAAGGTCGCATCGATCGAAGAATTCAAGAATAAAAAATACCGGTATCAGATGACGGAGTACAGTGTGGAGATAGAACGTCTGGTCATCCGGTTAGAGAATTTGTTTATAGAAGGTGCATCATTAGAGCCGACCCTTTTGGAACGTATTCGAAGAAGTGTGGAGCGGTTCCCGGAGATGGGAGAAAGAGATAAGAGTGAAGTATACACATGGTGGACGGACCTGAATAATGATTTTGTGCGGTTGAATCAGAATTATCAGGATTATATCAGGGATCTGAATAGCGTCCGGGCGGAAGAGATGATGCATACGAAGGAATTTCTGGTGTTCAAGGATCGGTTGATCGAGTATCTGCGAAACTTTATTAAAGGACTGCAGAGAAATGTCGGAGTGATAGAGGAAAATCTGCGTTTACAGAGCGAAGAGCTGAAAAAACAGGTATTTGAAAAAGTGATAGATTATGAATTGTCAATTCCGCGTATGGAGATAGAAGTCTCAAAAGAAATGATAGAGCAGAAGATCCAGGGACGTTATCAGAGCATCTATGACTGGTTCGTGGAAAATGAAGGGCAGGAGAACGAAGCGGTAAAACTCTTTGATGCTACCAATGATATCATCCGCAGGATTACAAGGTATGCGGCACAGCTGAGCGAGAAAAATGCACTGGGTGCCAACCGAAAAGAGGAATACCGGAAGGTAGCAGAATTATTCTTGCGATGTCAGAATGTGGAAGAAGCACACAAGATGTCGGCAATGGTATTCGGTATGGAATGCCCACAGCATCTTGCAGGAGAATTGATCCGTGAGACGGACAGCATGAATATCGGAGTCTATGAGGAGCAGCCAATGGAAATTACTCTGAAACCGAGAGTGCGTACGTACCGGGAAAAATCCCGGAGAAGTGCCATCCGTGAATCGGCAGAGCAAAAACAGGAAACAAGACGCAAGTTGCTTGAGCAGCAGAAAAAAGAGACGGAAAAACTACGGGCGTTGGAAGTAGATGGAAAGATATATTTTGATAAACTGCCTGTATTGGAACCAAGAATCCGCGAGATTCTTTTAAAATGGTTGTCAGATGCCATGGAATCCGCAGATTTTTCGGCAAGGACAGACGATGGAAGAAGATATATATTAGACAGAAGTCAGGAAGGAGAAAACTGTGTGGTACATTGTGAAGATGGAAACTTTACAATGCCGAAGCTGTCAATTGTATTTCAGGAGGAAGTATGATGAAGGAGTTGGAAGTTCTTTTAAGTAAAAGATGGATATTAAAATCCAGAGACAAAGAAATGTATTATAAATTAAGAGATGCACTCGGAGAACTTCGCAAATTTACTACAGAGAAAATGGGCTGTCAGATTATTGATAATTCCCTCCTGATCAAAATGGAGAAGATTCCGGTCATTCCAGAAAGTTTTATGGGCATCATGAAATTTTCATCAAAAGAAGAATATGCCTACCTGTGTATGCTGTTAATGTATTTGGAAGACCGGGATGCACAGGAACAGTTTATTCTGTCGCAGCTGACGGAATACATCACGGCAAATCTGCCGGGTGATATTTCGGACTGGACGTTATATACGAACCGGAGAAAACTGATCCGTGTATTAAGATTTGCAGTAGAGCAGGGAATTGTCGGAATTACGGATGGAAAAGATGAAGCATTCATGGATGATGAAGCGGGAGAGGTACTTTATGAAAATACAGGAGCATCCAGATATTTTATGAAGAGCTTTTCGAAGGACATCATGGAATATACAAAGCCGGAAGATTTTCGGGAAAGTGATTGGTTCGAAGTAGATGAAGACCGGGGATTTGCGAGGAGACACAGAGTGTATAAAAGACTGATTTTTGCGCCGGGCATGTATAAAGAAGACGGATCACCGGAAGATTTTGAATATTTGAAATATTATGGACGGAGATTGAGCGAAGAACTGGAGCAGCTATTTGACTGTCAGGTGCACATTCATAGAGGAAGTGCCTATCTTCTGTCCGGTGACGACTGCAGAATGGGTTCTGTATTTCCGGGCAATAATTCAATATCGGATATTCTGCTTTTGTGTTTTGGGAAGATGCGTAAGAAGATAGAGAATGATGAATGGAAGGCAGCAGCAGATGAGAGCTGCTGCATAGACCAGATTGAATTTGAGAATCTGATAAAAGATGTGAAAAAGGAATACGGAAGTGGATTTTCGAAAAACTATCGTGAGATGCCGGAAGGTGAATTTGTCAAAAGTGTGATCGATGAGATGGAAGTGTGGATGTTTATCAGGAAAGCTGAGGCGGATCATCAGATTAAGATCTGTCCGCTTACCGGAAAGATACAGGGAAGTTATCCGGCGGATTACATGGGAGGAAGAAATGATGAATAGTAGATGGCAGGCCAATAAAATCGGGTTGATCAACTTCTGGTATTATGATGAACAGGAATTTCCTTTTGTAAAGGGAAGAATGCTTCTTCGAGGATCAAATGGCTCAGGAAAATCCGTAACGATGCAGAGCGTAGTACCACTTTTGCTGGATGGCAATATGAGTCCGGAACGATTGGATCCATTCGGTTCCAGAGACCGTAAGATGAGCAGTTATCTTTTGGAAGAAGATGATGGGCGAGAGGAGCGGACCGGTTATCTTTATCTGGAATTCAAAAGGAAGGACAGCGATACCTATCTGACGATCGGTATGGGAATCCGGGCGAGAAAAGGGAAGAATCTGGACAAGTGGTATTTTAGTCTGACGGATGGGAGACGGGTAGGAAAAGATTTCTTTTTATATAAAGACACGGGAGAAAAAGTCACACTTTCAAAAAAAGAACTGGAGAACAGGATAGGGGCAGGAGGACGGGTTATTGACAGACAGGCCGATTACATGGAGTATGTCAACCACCAGATTTTTGGATTCGAGACGGCAGAAGAATATAAGGAAATGATAGATCTTTTGATCCAGCTTAGAACACCGAAGCTTTCCAAAGATTTCAAGCCGTCTGTCATTAATGATATTCTGAGCGATTCGCTTCAACCATTATCGGATGATGACCTGCGTCCGATGTCCGAAGCCATTGAAAATATGGATACTATGAATATGAATCTGAAGAATAGAAAAGAAGCGAAACAGGCTGCAGAGAAGATTCAGGCGGTATTTTTAAAATATAATCAGAAATTATTATATGAAAAAGCAGACAGGTATGAGCAGGCAAAAATCAGGCTGGAAGACGCAGGAACACAGCAAAAAGAGCAAGAGAAGAAACTGGACGGGTGCAGGCAGAATATAGAGAAACTCAAAACAGAACATCAGGAACTGGATGCGAAACGTGAGTCTATGGAAAAAGAACGTGAATCCCTGAATAAAAGTGATGCTGTAGCATTAAAGCGAAGAGAATCAGAACTGGCAGCAGAACTGGAAGTCCAGCAAAAGAATTTAAAAGGGAAAAAGCATTTTCTTGAACTGAAACAGGATCAGTACAAGGATGCACAGAATCAGATCAAAGCAGAAGAAGACAGGAAGTATGAGAAAGAAAAAGAACTGGAGGAACTCATAGAAGAGATGCAGAACGAGGCAGATACCATGGCCTTTGAAGAACATGCATTTATGAAAGACGAGCTGGAAAAGCATCCGGAAGAGCCATATAAGTTCGAATTACATCAGCAGCAATATAATCATACAAAAGAAAAAATACATGAAGGAACAGAGATTCTTGCAGAGACAGATCATCTGGAAAGACAGAAAGATGATCTGATCAAAGACAGAGAAAAACGGATCCGTGAACTGGATACGCTGCAGAGAAAAGTATCGGAACTGGAGGCTGTATTCGTACAGACACAGAATGAATGGAAAGAAAATCTGTATCAGTGGAATGGTGCGAATCAGGAACTGGTACTGGAAAAAGAACTATTAAGAGCATTAAGCATATTTGCAGAGTCTTACGAAGAGAACTCTGATTTTGCAGAGGTCCGTCAGAAGATTGCAGATGTGTGGATTGGAAAAAATGCGGAGGTTGAATCCGGGATTTCTGCGAATAGAGCAGAGAAAGAAACAACAGAAAGAGAACTGGAAGAAGTAAAAGCAGAACTGTCAGAATGGGAGAATCAGAAAGAACCACAGCCGGAACGATCAGAAGCGGTTATCCGTAACCGTCGGAGACTGGATGCACTTGGAATTCCGTACCAGGAGTTCTATAAGGTTATAGAGTTCGGAAATAATCTGGACGAAAAAGAGTGTAACCGTCTGGAAGAAGCATTATTGAAAATGGGAATTCTGGATGCGCTGGTGATTGATGAACAATACAAAGAGCAGGTTCTGCACTTAGAACATGGCTGTGAAGATCATTACCTGTTTAGCTGTAAAAATGGTCAGAAAGATATCCAGTCGGAGCGCAGTCTGTTAGATGTACTGGAACTGAATGAAGAAGTTAATGACATTTTCTCCAATCAGCGGTTGACAGGAATTCTTGGAAGTATTGCGTATGATAACGAAAGTATGATTGCGGTTGCAGAAGACGGCACTTACCGGATGGGTATACTTGCAGGAACAGTAACCGGAGAATATGAGGCCGGCTACCTTGGGACAAAGGCCCGTGAAAAACACAGACAGGCAAAGATTGAAGCCTGCAGACAGAGAATCGCAGAACTGGAAGAAATATTGCAGCAACTGGAAGAAATGCATCGGAAGCTGTTTGAAAGGAAGGATATTCTCAGACAGGAGTATGAGAATCTTCCAAAAGACACAGATATGAGGGAAGCCCTTCAGATGATGCGTGCAGAGGAAAGGGCATGTGAACAGATCAGACGGGAGAGTGATAGATTAGAAGAGCAGATTCGTGAACTGATCGAAAACGTGAAAGAGAAGAAAAAGAAAGCACTGGAAATTGCAGAGTCTCTGTATCTGACCTGCTCTTATGATGTATTCAAAGAAGCAAAAAGAGCAGCAGAAGAATATGGCAGGCATCTGATCAGTCTGATTGCAGCACATGAAATGTTCCTCAGAAGCCTGGAGTATCTGAAAGAGAGAAAAGAACATCTGGAAGATCTGGATGCAGATATGGAGCAGATCCGGTATGATCTGTTCGAGATTCAAAAAGAAATACAGAGAAAGACGGAAGAACAGACATCGATTCAGGAACAATTACGGCTGACTGATTATGAAGAAATCAAAGACCGTCTGGACGCATGCATCAAGTGGCTTCAAGCCTATCCGGAAAAACTGCGTATGTGTGTAAGCAGACAGACACATGAAGAAGACGAAGTCGGACAACTGACTCTGCGTCTGGAAGACGGCAGGAAGAGAATTGAAGAATACGAAAAGAAGACGGCATATTTTTCAGAATGTTATGAACAGGAGAAGCGTCTGCACTATGTGGAGATACCGGAAGAGATACCGGATGATGCCGGACATGTACGGAGTTATCTTGAGTCTGACGTAAAGGCATTGGATAAAGACAGTGTGATCCGTGATCTGAATAAAGTATATTTTGAAAACAGAGGATTTCTGACGGATTATCATTTGATGCAGAATGAATTATTTGCAGAAGCAGAACAGACAGAATTTCCGGCAAAGCGACTGGATATTTCCGCCAGATATCAGGGGGTAAAGATATCATTTTTAAGTCTTCTTACACATCTGGAAGAAGATATCGAAGAGTTGGAGAATCTGATTAAAGATGGTGACCGGGAACTGTTC
>NZ_JBBMEK010000185.1:0-6708 GCF_040096555.1 Coprococcus intestinihominis
TTCCAAGGATCATCCCCAGCATAATGTCTGCGGATGCCTGGGAAATGGCACATCCATCTCCTACAAAGGCACCATCTTCAATGACATCGTTTTCAACTTTCAATTTCAGAAAAATATCATCTCCGCAGTTTGGATTGACTCCTTCCAGAACAATATTGGCATCCGGAAGATCATGTTTATACTCCGGCCGCAGATTATGTTCTGTCAATATTTCATTATAAAAACTTCTACTCTTCATATCCCATTCTCCTTCTTATGCTGGCAACGCTCTTTACAAAAGCATCCACTTCATCCAATGTATTGTAAAACATAAAACTTGCTCTTGTCGAAGAATGAACGCCAAGATAGGTCAGAAGCGGCTGAGCACAATGATGACCGGCACGAACATCAATGCCGTCTGAAGCAAGGATTTCACTGACATCGTGCGGATGAACACCCTCTACTGTAAAAGATATGATACCTGTATGGTTTGCCGGATCTTCAGAGCCCATCACATGTACATGCGGCACCTTAGCCAATCCTTCCATCGCACGCTGTGTTAAGGCCAGTTCCTGCTCCTGGATAAAATCAAAGTTTACCTGATTCAGGTAATCAATGGCAGCCGCCAACCCTGCTGCACCGGCAGCATTCACTGTTCCGGCCTCAAATTTATACGGTAATTCCGCAAATACTGCCCCTTCTCGTGTCACGGAATCTATCATTTCACCGCCGGTGAGAAATGGCGGCATTTCTTCGAGCAATACTTTCCTGCCATATAATACACCGATTCCCATCGGCCCCATGAGTTTATGCCCTGAAAATGCCATAAAATCCACATCCAGTTTCTGCACATCCACAGGCATATGCGGTACACTCTGCGCACCATCCATTACAACCACTGCGCCTACTTCGTGTGCGCGGGCCACGATTTTCTCTATCGGATTGACACATCCGAGAACATTGGATACCTGAGCCACTGCCACCAGTTTTGTCTTCTCATTGATTACCGTCTGAATCGTTTCATCTGTCAATGTGCCGTCAGTTTCACACTCCATAAACTTTAATTCAGCACCGGTCTGACGTGCCACCATCTGCCATGGCAAAAGATTGCTGTGATGCTCCATAATAGTGACCGCAATCTCATCTCCAGCCTTCAGATGGCTGAGGCCATAGCTGTAGGCCACCAGATTCAGCCCTTCTGTTGTATTTCTTGTAAAAATAATCTCTTTCTTGGAAGTTGCATGAATAAAATCACGTACTGTCGCTCTGGCGTTCTCACAACTCTCGGTAGCCTTCAGACTGAGAGGATAAAAGCCTCTCAGCGGGTTCGCATTTTCTGTCTCATAAAAAACCTTGACTGCATCCAGTACAGCCTGCGGGCGCTGGGCTGTTGCTGCATTATCTATATAAATCGTATCCTCATTCTGTAAAAGAGGGAAATCTTTTCTGTAATCACTGGCTGTCATTGCTCATCACCTTTGTAAGCTGGTCTGCTACAATCCTTTCTGTTTCTTCATCCTGTATATGCTGGTAGAGGACTTCAAGTTTTGCTTTTGTCATAATATCCTCGGCTGTCTCCTGATCGATGCCTCTGGCCGCAAAATAAAATAATGCTTCTTCATCCAGTTCACCAATGGTTGCGCCGTGGCTGCCATCTACATCCTCTTCTGCGCAAAGAATCAATGGAATCGTCTTATTCTCCACATCATCCCCAAGCAGCAGTACATTCTCAGTTTCTGCACCTTTGGATCCCGATGAACCGCGTTTAAAATCAATGGAACCTCTGAAAACTTTCTTTGCCGCATCTTTTAGTGTACCGTCTACCTGAATGTCACAATTTGTCTTCTTTCCCCAATGGTTGATAACCAGATTCATATCCAATGTCTGCTGCTTCTGGCCAATATAGCCAATCTCCGTATGTAGTTCAGACTGGTTGCCTTCCAATTCTGTCTGAATGCCGTTATATACATCACCTCTGCCGACAAACATCTGAAGAACATCAAGCTTTGCTGTCTCGTCGCAGACAGAACCTACTGCGTTCAGTAATCTCTGTCCTTCATCCAGCATATTGATCTGTATCAGACGAATCGTGCTGTTTTTCCCAGCATAAAGTTTTGTTCTGAATGCCAGATCGCTCTGAGCCTTTTTGCCGGATGTAAACTTCTCAATCACTGTCACACGGGCATTTTCTTCCGCTGCAATATAAACAGTTCCCGCTGCATTCTCCTTATCTTCACTGCTGATATCCAGTCTGATGACTCTGTCACCGGCTTCAGCTTTTGCTGTAAACTGTAAAATCGGAAGATTCTCATCCTCAAATATCACATTCGCCTCAGCGCCGACGCCTGTTGTCATTTCCTTTATATTCAAACCGGCTTCAGATACCTGTTCCGGCTCTTCTGCCATCACCATGCAAGGCTGCACATCCCCATTCCATTTCACTGTTGTATCATTTAAATGGAGCCAGTACCATGTTTTGGATGGCAGCGGATTAATCTTTAATGTCTCATTCTCTTTCATCTTCAAATCCTCCTTTACCCTATCCAATACTGCCTTTCATTTCAAGTCGAATCAGATTGTTCATCTCAAGTGCATACTCAAGAGGCAGCTCCTTTGATACGTTGTCCGCAAATCCACTGACGATGCACGCTCTTGCATCTTCCTCGCTCATGCCCCTGGACATCAGATAGAAAACAGCCTCGTCACTGATACTGCCGATCTGTGCTTCATGACCTACATTAGCATTCTTGGTACGGATATCCATGGCAGGGATCGTATCTGATCTGGATTCCGAATCCAACATCAAAGACTGGCAGGAAACCGCAGATTTTGCACTTTCTGCACCTTTATTCACAACAACGGATGAACGGAATGTACTGATACCGCCATCCTTTGAAATAGATTTAGTATTAATATAAGAACTTGTATTTTCTCCAATATGAACAACTTTGGCACCTGTATCCAGATTCTGGCCTTTGCCGGCAAATGTAATGCCTGTAAATTCCATCTTGGAGCCACGGCCTTTGAGAATGCTCATCGGATACAGATAGGAAACATGTGAACCAAAGGAACCGGATACCCATTCAATGGTACCTCCTTCTTCTACCAATGCTCTCTTTGTGTTCAGATTGTACATATTCTTGGACCAGTTTTCAATCGTCGAATAACGAAGTCTTGCATTCTTGCCCACAAAAAGCTCCACACATCCGGCATGCAGATTGGCGACATTATATTTCGGTGCTGAACAGCCCTCGATGAAATGCAGATCGGCCCCCTCATCCACAATGATCAGTGTATGCTCAAACTGTCCTGCACCAGGCGCATTTAATCTGAAATAAGACTGAAGCGGAATTTCAACAGAGACCCCCTTCGGTACATACACAAATGAACCGCCGGACCAGACAGCCCCGTGAAGTGCGGCAAACTTATGATCTGTCGGTTTCACCAGCTTCATAAAATGCTTCTTCACCATATCTGCATATTCACCGGTCAATGCACTCTCCATATCGGTATAGACGACACCCTGTGCAGCGACTTCCTCACGAACATTGTGATAAACCAGCTCGGAATCATACTGGGCACCGACACCGGCCAATGACTTTCTCTCTGCTTCAGGAATACCCAGACGCTCAAATGTATTCTTAATATCTTCCGGCACATCGGACCATTTGGCTTTCATCTTCGTATTCGGTCTGACATAAGTAACAATCTGATCCATATTCAAGCCTTCTATAGATGGCCCCCAATCCGGCACTGCCATCTCATTGTAAATTTGAAGAGAATGCAGACGAAAAAGTTCCATCCATGCAGGATCATGTTTCTCTTTGGACAATTTCTGCACAATTTCAGGCGTCAGTCCTGCTTTAATCCTGTATGCGTCTTTTTCATCATCTTTAAAATCATATATGCTTCTATCTATATCTTCAACTTGACTCTTTTCTTTCACCGTCAGTCACTCCTTTCCCACGCCGCTTTTACTGCTCCTGAGTTTCATAACTTCCGAATCCGTTTTCATTGATCTCTTCAACAAGGGATGCATCTCCAGTCTTGATAATCCTGCCTTCAACCATGACATGGGTATAATCCACATTCAGTGCTTCCAGAATTTTTGTACTATGTGTAATAACAATTAAACTGCCTTTGCATGTCTTCTGGTATTCTTCAATACCTGCTGAAACTGTACGTACTGCATCCACATCCAGGCCAGAGTCTGTCTCATCAAGGATGGCCAGTGAAGGTTTAAGCATCAGAAGCTGAAGGATCTCTGCCTTCTTCTTCTCACCGCCGGAAAAGCCCACATTCAGATCACGTTCCGCATAAGACGGATCCATCTGCAAAATAGCCATTGTCTTCTCAAGATCTTTCTTGAAATCCCACAGTTTGATTCTCTTGCCGGTTTTCTGTTCCAGTGCATTTCTAATAAAGGAACTCAGTGTCACGCCTGGAATCTCAAGCGGATTCTGGAAAGAAAGAAAAATACCGTCTTTGGCACGCTCATTGACTGGTTCCGCCGTAATATTCTTGCCTTTAAACCATATTTCGCCGGACTTCACAGTATAACGTGGATTGCCCATCAGTGCATAACCGAAGGTGGACTTACCTGTACCATTCGGTCCCATCAAAACATGCGTCTCCCCTTCACCAATGGACAGATCCACGCCATGAAGGATTTCTTTATCTTCAACATCAACATATAAATCTTTTACATTCAATAACTGCTTGTTCAACATTTTTATGCCTCCTACTTGTTTCTTCTCTATTATAATTATGCTGTATTTTCCTGTGTTATCTGTATCTATTCATCAAAACGGCCCTTCCCAGCCACATCAGCCAGTGTCATATTATCCAGATAATCTGTGATAACATTCGACAACCCCTGCCATACTGGCAGCGTGCAGCAAAGCTCTGCTCTCCCGCAAGGTTCTGCATTATCCTTGAGACAGGATACAGGTGCCAGTGTTCCTTCGGTCAATCGAAGAATGTCACCGACTTTATATGCCTCCGGCTTTCTGGTCAGATGATAACCGCCGCCTCGGCCGCTGGTTCCTTCAATATAGTGTTCCTTTGACAACATTCTGGCAATACTCTCAAGATACTTCAGAGAAATACTCTCCGCTTCCGCTATCTCTTTCAGCGGTACAAACTCCCGTTCTGCATTGACCGCCAGATACGTCATAACCCGCAGTGCATAACGCCCCTTTGAAGAAATCATTATCATCCTATATTCATTCCTTTCCTTTTTCTATGGGTATGATATACCCATTTACCTACTATGTCAATAGGCAATTAAAATAGTGCGTCATCTTAACTAAAAAACACCCGCCGGATTTATTCCAGCAGATGATTTTCATTCTGTATGCCGTATTTAATTTGTAACTGTTCAGAGCCAAGCAAAATTTCAAAAAACAGGTATAAAATGCTTGCATTTTAAGACTGTTTTTGAACTTTTATTTGGCGGATACGCCACACCGATGAAATGCTTAGCATTTTGGAGGTTAGCTCTGAACAGTTAATTTAATTTCTTGAACACTTCTCTGCATCTATCGCCAGAACAAACATCAGCACATATAATGCATCTTCCGGATTCACGATATCCATCACGTAAGTGTCCGTCATATGAAAAAGCTCCTTCGAAATTGCAGCAATCCTCTGTCCGCCCGGTCCAACAATCGTATAGTCCCATTCCATATAACCGCCCTCGATATGCCAGCCGTTAAAATCAATATCGTATTTCGGCTTCAAAAATGTCAATTCTTTCTGGATGCAGCCAATATATCTTTCTTTTTCATAGACTTCAAACTTCGGAAGCAATGTCAACACCTTCTCTTTGACTGTCCCGACTTCTTCACCATAAACACTGAAAATCTTCAGACAATGTCCCCAAGCCAACTGCCCTTTAACAACATAAACTGTCTGTTCCGTTTCATCATATATATCATAACTGTCAAACCATGAAAACAAACGCTGCTTAAACAATAACTTCGTTTCGAACACCTCCTTCAAGATCTTTCCAGACAAAATCCGATCCTTCCCAAGTCATATACCCATGATAACTGTTTTCTTTCGGGATGGATACCGAACCCGGATTCATATAAATATAGTTCTCATGCGCCACACACTTCGGAACATGAGTATGACCGTGCAAAAGAATATCACCTTTATGCAGCGGCGGCAAATTTTTCTCATTGAAAACATGCCCATGGGTTGCAAAAATCATCCGCGTACCTGCTGTCAAAATTGCATATTCTGCCATCACCGGAAATTCCAGCACCATCTGGTCCACTTCCGCCTCGCAGTTTCCCCGGACACAGAGAATATCGTCTTTCATTCCATTCAAAAGCTCAATAACTCTTTTGGGCTGATATCCCTCCGGCAAATCATTGCGGGGTCCATGATATAAAAGATCACCTAACAACAGCATCCGATCTGCCTTTTCCTGTTTGTAAGCCTCAAGCAACTTTTCCAGATAAGCGGCCGAGCCGTGTATATCTGATGCAATCATCCATTTCATCTCTTCTTCTCCTTCCGACAATTCAACGCTCATTCCTTTATCTATTATTGTCAGAACAGAATGATTCGTCAAGTACTCTCTTGCACATTCATGGATAAACGGAACTTTTATGGGCAAAAAGTCTTCAATGCATCTATCGCCTGCTGAATCAGTTCTTCCAGACTCCATTCAAGCATATCTGCCCCTCGCTGGATAACTTCTTTGGGAAATTCTATTCC
>NZ_JBBMEK010000186.1:0-6665 GCF_040096555.1 Coprococcus intestinihominis
CTAAAGTAGGGAAAATCCCTCGCTAAAAACAGGGAATTCTGACGCTTTTTTTAGGGAAAAGTGCTTGACAAAAAACACATAAGTGATGAAGATGCAACACTTATATCTTCTCGTCCAGAGGTGGCTATCCTTGCTGATTACGGTGTTTTGAATTATCGAGGTGAGCAAGATTACACTTTGTCGGGAAAAAATGTTGTAATATGCGGTAGTAGTGAAAGTCATGTTACTGAAATTTTCAATACATTGGATGAGGGTCAATTTCCCACAAACGAAAATGAAGCTTTGATAACAAATAATGCGAAAGATATGCTGGATTTGGAAATCGGAGAACAGATAGTTATTACTTTGCCAAATGGGGATGAAATGTCATACACAATTTCGGGATTTTTGAATAATGCTGCAAAACTTATGAGCGAAGACTCTTATGGTGTTTTTTTGACAACAGAGGGTTTTCGAGCTATCTACCCAAATGATATAAGCAGCAACCCAGCTGATTATACAATGCGTTATGTACAGTTTAACAATACCAGAAATATTCAGCACAGTATAGCAGAGATTAAACAACAGTTTGGTTTATCTGATGAACAAGTGTCCGAAAACACAGAATTACTTGGACTATTGGGACAGAGTAGCAATTCTTTTATGTTACAGGTGTATGCCACTGCTATTATACTATTTTTCCTTGTTTTGATTGCAGGTGTACTGATGATTACGAGTAGTATGAATAGCAATGTAGCACAGAGGACAGAATTCTTTGGAATGGTTCGTTGTATTGGAGCAACACCCAAACAGGTAATGCGATTAGTGCGCAAAGAGGCTTTGCGGTGGTGTCGTTTTGCCATTCCACTTGGTGTTGTTAGTGGTATGATATTAATCTGGGTGTTGTGTTTGATTTTACGACAACTAAGCCCAGAATTTTTTGGTGGTATGCCTATTTTTAGTATCAGTTATCCAAGTATCATTGCAGGTATTGTTTTGGGGTTACTGACCGTTCTTCTTGCTGTTCGTTCTCCGGCAAAGAAAGCCTCCAGAGTCTCTCCTTTGTCGGCGGTATCAGGAAGTGCAAATGATTTGCAACCTGTTAAACAAGCGGCGAATACCAAGTTTTTCAAAATAGATGTATCTCTCGGAATTTATCATGCCAAAGCAAGTAAAAAGAATTTTATTTTAATGGTTAGCTCCTTTTCAGTAAGTATTATTCTCTTTCTTGCCTTTTCAGTAACGATTGATTTTATGAATCATACATTGACACCATTACAGCCGTGGACTGCCGATATTTCTATTATCAGTTCAGAGGATACTTGTTCAGTAAAGGCGGATTATATCAAGGACTTACAGCAAAATCCTGCGGTAAAAAATGTCTATGGTCGGATGTTTGCTTATGATGTTCCTGTAATTGTAAATGGCGAGGAAAAAGTTGTTGACCTTATTTCCTATGAAGATATGCAATTCGATTGGTCTAAGGATTATGTCTTGTTTGGTAGCTTAGAAAGAGTACAAAGAGAAACTGATACAGGACTTATCGTTTTTGAGCCGCAAAACGAGATTGAAGTAGGTAATACCATTACCTTAAATATGAATGGCAATCAAACGGATATGGAAATTGTCGGTATGTTATCTCAATGCCCTTTTAATAATCGGCCAGAAGTTGGTAAACTTATTTGTTCTGAAGATACTTTTCGGGATCTGACAGGAGAAATGGATTATACTATCATTGATATACAATTATCTAAAAATGCAACAGAGAGTGATGTGAACGACATTCACAATATGGTAGGTTCACAGTACATTTTTTCTGATGAACGATTGGATAATAGTAATACCCGTGGAGCTTACTACTGTTTCGGGCTTTTTATTTATGGGTTTTTAGTATTGATTGCATTGATTACATTATTCAATATCATAAATAGTATAGCTATGAGTGTGGCGGCTAAAATGAAGCAGTACGGAGCTTTTAGAGCCATTGGATTAAGTAACAGGCAACTGGCTAAAATGATTGTTGCCGAAGCAACTACCTACGCAATCACAGGTACTATTTGCGGTAGCGTTTTGGGAATCGTCTGCAATAAGATTTTATTTAGCAAACTTATAGCCTATAGATGGGGTGATGCATGGAGTGTTCCTTTGGTTGAGCTTGGTATCATTATTGTCGTTGTTGTCATTGCAGTAATTTTGGCAGTAAGAAATCCCATTAGAAAAATGAAAGAAATATCTATTGTCGATACAATCAGTGCATCGTAAATGATAATCAAAATTTATCATAAGGGCGGTCAATTCTTGAATTAGAAATTGTCTGCCCTTTTATCTTACTGTATTGTAAGCTGAAATTCATCAAATTGTAAGATAAAAACAATAAAATAGATTTATCAGAATGGAGGTGGAACAATGAAGAAAATATTACTTGTAGACGATGAACATAGTTTTTTACAAATTTTAGATATGGCGTTGTCTAAATATTTTGAAACATATACTGCTACAGGAGTACGGGAAGCAATAGATATTCTTAAACAAAATACAATTGGTTTAATATGTTCTGACCTCTATATGCGTGATGGAACAGGTGTGGATTTGTTGAAAGAAGTAAAAAAAAGCCATAAAAACATTTCTTTTATTCTGCTTTCTGGAAGTGACTACAATTTGGATATAAAAATGGCAGAACATTATGGGGCTATATTTATTCCCAAAGGTGAAGTCAACCTAATAGAATCAATTATTGCCGTAGCAAATGATAACTGTAAGTCTGACAAATAAAAAAATGGTATTTGGGTGGATGAGAGTTCGTTGTATTTAATACGATAATTCACCTAAAACTGTTTTTGTTTCATCTTAGAAACTATTCATAGCAGATGATGAAGAAGATGTATTGCAATGAACAGGAAATTTCTCTGAAACGTCACAAGTTCTATAACTTAGTTTATTCTGCCAGATACTAGAGAAGGGTAGAATCCAAAGAACAGATCTACGAAGCAGTCTAGACAGAAGAAGTAGGGAATTAGGAGAATGTAGTCATGTGATGTATCAGCCGACTCTGATAGAAACTGGAGCAGAGGAGGGTTACAACACTTTCATACTGTAAAAGATGTAGGGAATAAGTTTGAATATCACTCAGAGGAGTATTTTACTCAAGGCAGTTTTAATCATTTGTAAATTGGCAGGGAGTTTTTCTTGTTATGCAACCATACTCTAAATACGATATATCGAAAATATTAGATTGACCAAAACTACATATTGTGTTACATTATAAGTGGATTAGAAATTTGTGCATGAGAATATCAAAATGCAGTAAGTAAGTTTGTTCCGGTGAAATACCGGAAGTTAAATTTAAGGCACAGCCTAATAAGGTTAAGAAAGACATAAAAATTCAGAAATGGGTTTTTATGTCTTTTTTTGCGTTTTGGGAATTTTCATGAAATATGAAGGAAGGAGGATATGCTAATCCGAATAAAAAAATGAAACATTAGAAAAGCGGATAACAGATATATTTTGGATTTTTACAGAAGAAGGGCAGAAATTCCCTTCTTATTTTATGTACTGATATCCGCTGGGGTATCGGTATCTGTATATCCGTAAGTGAAAGGAGGACGTATGGTGGATTTATTTACTGGTATCCCGGATGAACTGATTGAAAGTACATTACAGACAATACGGGAAAATCTTGACAAAGTAGGATTGTTTGGCGGGCATACACTCCGCAAACATACCGACATTCAGCTCATGGTACTGAAGAACCGACTGACGAAAGAGGATATCCGTTATGCTACTTCATACTGGGATGTAAATGTTGCGGCGGCAGTTGCAAGTGGTCTGATGCGTAAATTTTATGATTCAGATATTGTGTTTTGGCTGAAAAACAGCAGCAATGACTATATCTCATTGATCGGGCGTTTCCCTCAAACGATAGGTTATGGTTTTCGGAAAGGAGAGGATCATTTGAATGAAAATTTAAGAAAAGCATGTCTGGTTCTGGTAAAAGATCCACAAGCTGATTGGGGATTTCGGATACTGACCAGTTATCCAATGTTTGAACGATAGGAGGTGTAGTGTGAGCAAAAAAATGAAAATGACAGTTTTAATGGCAGGCCAATACGATATTGTAAACGGTTCTAAAATTGATTTCCGTTTGGATCAGGAGAAACATCTGTACATTGCAGAATGCGAGGGAAAAGCTTTCGGTCTTTTGAACCAGATAAAGAAAGGAAGCAAAAGACAACTGAAAAAGATTGGAAATGAATTTTCCGGTGTCGTATTGCGAACGGTGCCGGAACAATATCTTTTAGAAGTGTTGGTGGAAAGGAAAGTGGGATGAAGTGTATGAAAAGGAATTAAAAAGAGCAGAACGCTTATTAGAGAATGAATTTGGAACGGAATGGAAAAAGATTGTGCAGACATTAGGGGTATGGGATCTGACACATTGCATAGGACGTGATCTTACCTCATTTATTGCATATCCGGAAAGAGGCAGCGGTGGAAGTAGCAACTGGCAGGGAAATTGTTCGCCGGAAGTTATCCGTCAGATTACCCAGTATGTCAGGGAATGTCAAACACATCGGAGAAAGGAGGACTTCCTTCTCTTAGATCCAATGTGTGGTTCCGGAACCAGCGGTGACGTTGCGGCAGATTTAGGGATTCAATGTGTGCAGTATGACTTAAATCCCGAACTGCCATGTGGGCTTGGCGGATGGAACGCCCTGAAAGATGATGTGGAAGATAGTGCGGATCTTGTATTTCTTCATCCACCATATCATTCCATTATCCGGTATTCCGGTAATATGTGGGGAAAACCTCATGCTGATGATCTAAGCCGTTGCGATAACTATGCAGATTTTATTGAAAAACTCAATCATGTAATTAAGAAGTTATTTTTCAGTCTGCGTTCAGGAGGCGTACTGGCATTATTAGTCGGTGATATACGTCAAAATGGGGAGTTCCATTCTATTGCAAACGACGTAATGACAATCGGCACGATGAAATCATGGATTGTAAAAGCACAGTTCAGCTGTTCATCCAGCAGCCGGAGCTATCATAGCCGGCATCCTTTAATCCCAATCGTCACAGAACATTTGCTGCTGTTTCAGAAAGAGAATGTATTTCAGATACCGTACTCTTTTCGAAAAAGTGGCTTTTTTTATCTTCAGAAACAGGACTCAAAAGCCCTCACATGGTTTCATCTTGTGTGTGCGGTCATGGAACACTTGGGAGGTATCGTAACATTGTCCCAACTGTATGAAGAACTAAAAGACCATCCAAAGGCTGTGAATAATAAGCATTATAAGGAACGTATCCGCGCCACTCTCTATGAACACCGGAATGAGTTCCTTACAAATCACCGGGGAAGTTACTGGCTGAGTTATATGTAAGGGAGGTGCAGACATGGGGAAGTGGGATGAAAACAGCGGATATTATTGTCTGCTGATAGCAATATTCTGCGGTTTGGACGTGTATGAGTCGGTACTGATGTATAAGTATGGACCGAACCACCCACTCTGCCAGAAGATCCTCAGAAAGAAAATAAAAACAGAATATAGGGAAGACATGGACAGTGACGAGGTTGGAGAAATGATGTATCAGCTCAGAAAGGCGGGATATACATTAGAGGAAATTTCAAATGCTTTTAACTGTTATCCATCTACAGTACGAAGACGGATTGAGAAAGTGAAAGGAAAGGATAATGAAAAACAGGGATAGGATTCATCTGTATCATTCGGAAGATGATATGGACAAGAGTTCTCTGGGAGCGTATGAGCAGAAACTAAAAATGCTTTTGTATGAATGGGAAAAGGTTTACACCTATGGAGATGCTGAGAGCATGTGTACGGATGGGATCATTCTGAATAGATACCGAAAGGAAATCCTGCAGTTAAAAAGTAAGTTGAATCTTCTCGGAAGTAAATTGGTATGCGAGATTCCGGAAATAATGCCGGAGGAATACATGGCACAGGCTGATACAATCAGGACACAGGCTTTGAAAGCATTAGAAGAATATCAGGGTTCTTCTGATTACCGCTATCTGATGGCAAAACTTTTCTGTATGAGTAAAAAACAGAGAGAGCAGACAGGGGTTATGGAGATATACGGTAAAGTACATAGTCTGCTCAATGCGGTTTCAGAAGATAATTTGGTTGTAATGAGGGAACTCGGAGTACCCGGCATGTTACGGGATCAAATTCAGGAGAGTGTAAAAAAAGTCCGTTCTATTCCGCTCAGAACAACAGAGATACCAAAAAAACAGGCAGTAAAGACAGACGAGGATTGGCAGATACAGGGGCAGTTAAATATTTATGACCTTGAGCTGGCTTAGAAAGGAGGAAGGGAATGACAGATCAAAAAATGATAGCGGCAATTTTTAACGATTTTATGTCTCTTTATCGTGGAACATCACAGATTGGAATTCAGGAAATTTGTAAGAAATATGAGAATCACCGGATGCTGATGGGGCTTCTCGCTAATTTGGATGAGGCAGCAACTATTCCGGTGCCACAGGTAATGAAAGAGTGCTACGGAATCTACAAACAGTATCGTGAACGTGAAATGGAGGAAAAAGACTGGGAAGCCGTAGTGGAAGAGACTCGTGTTCTTGCAGAAAAATGGAAATCCAATAAATGGTGTGTTCGTGTTTTGATTGAACTCATGGGACTTTTGGAACATGATGACAAAGAACGGAGAAG
>NZ_JBBMEK010000187.1:0-6618 GCF_040096555.1 Coprococcus intestinihominis
TGAGGCTGAGCTTCTGGCAGGTTAAAATGGGGAGAAATTTCTCATTTTAACTTGTACTAAATCTTGACATAGGACCAGTGTTCGTCCAGTGTACATACCAAACTGTGGACGTCTGTTTTCTTTGGTATAGTCTACAAACAGGTTATAGAATGCATCTGTGCCTATCATTTTTCTTAATCTACCAAGCTGATCTGATACCAATGCATTCATAGGATATAACATCATTGCACGAACGCCTCGCTTTGACCAAGATTCTGCGCTCATTTTTGCTTCTCTTACCAGTTTACTTATCATTGGCCACATAAAACATTCTGTTTTACCAGAACCGGTTCCTGTGGCAACAAATAAGTCCTTGCCACTATAAAAAGCCTCTAAAGCTTCGATCTGATGAGAATATGGATTTTGGTAGACACCTAACCCACACTCTATCATCTCACCAAGTATTTCTTTTACATCTTCAGGTATGCTCTTACTTTTACTTATCCCGCTAATTACTGAGACATATGCTGGATTCGCTTCTATATACGGCTCTTTCCACATAACGCCCTGTAACTCCAGCTCATCCTTGCATAAATTTCTCAACTCATCATTCTTTCCAAAATAGGCTGTTTCTATATATTCAATCAACCGACCTTTTAATGCCTTATGAGTATTTTCGATACTATATTCATCCATAACTTATTGCTCCTCAATTTTCATTCCAAGGTTTACTTCCAATGTGTGCTTGATATTGGGCCACACTTCTACTGGAACAATATAATTTAATTTATCCATATAATAACGTAAAGGCCAACAATACGTCTCCATAAGAATTTCTTCCTTTATTGGCAAACGACACATCAATTTTAATTCAACAACATCGCCTCTAGTTTTATATTTAACAACAGCTTTATTATTGCACATCATTCGCAAACCCAATATAATACGTCGTTCTTCTTTTGTTTCACTTAATAATTCCTGAAGCTGAGAATTTAACCATTCTCCCTCTTTATTCTTTTTGAACAAGTAGTATTCATGAAGTCCATTATAAAGTGAGATTCGACCCAAATGATAATCCATTCCATTTGGAGGGAAATCCACCCAAGACTTATAGGGAGCTTTTTTACTATATGCATCAAAGAACTCAAATTTATCAATATCCTTTACAGTATTCCAAATTGCTGTTTTCAGAATCCATGCCATATATTGTTCTAAGGAAAATTCATCATAATCTTTTTTTACAGCTTCCGTTTTGACAATTTTTGTAATTCCAACATATTTAATTTGATTAGAAATACTGTCCACCGAAGTTCCAATCACTCTATCAAAACGATCATTTATGTTAATTCTCTCAGTTGATGGTATCGTCAAATCATGCGATGGAAGGAACTCAAAATATTCTCCAGCCAATAGCATACGATCTCTAATTTCTTTTACTGGAGCATCGAATTCATGAACCCCTTTTTCATCTTCTAAAAACCATTGTTGCAACGCAGGGGAAGATCCGATAAATGAACGCAATACTTCTATTCCCCTGCGAAGTATATATGCTTTACTTTTACAGAAATAATCGTCCGTCACCTCATCAAAAACCGTAAAGCGCATCCATTCAGCAAGTGCTGAATAGATCAATCGACATTCATAATATGTAGTTAGTTCTCCTTCATACGTATTAACTTTCAAATCTTTTCTCAACTGAGCCATTAATTCAGAATTCATTTATCTAAACCTTCATCCATTATATTAAGTCTTTCAGCAATACTTGATTTTCCTTTTCCTCTTCTAGATTGCTAAGGAAAAATCTTATAGTTTCTTTTGCTAACCCTGACACCTTTCCCCCATTTTCTAGTGCTTTATATATCTCAATGAATTTAGTCACTTCCAAAGCCAAACTTTTTGTCAAATATCCTTCCCTATACAACTTTGAAAAATGTTTCTTATAGATTTTTTTGCACTCTTCTATATTAATGTCAGGCAAATTATCTTGATAAATCTGATTACTGAGCAATATTGGTTCACTAGATTCTAGAGTGATTTTTTCTTCGAAACAAAATGGAATAGCATATTGCAAATAAGCTTTTGAAAGCATATCCAACGTAGCCTTTTCTGCGTAACTAAATATCACTATCGTACCGGGACAACCATGATAAATCGAAGCTATAACTTTATCATCAAAGCGATCGATCAGACCTTCTACAAGAATTGTAATTTCGGGCCTATTATTAATAAAATCGATGACTTCTTTTATTGTATATTTACCATCACTAAGATCAATTGTTGTGACACATTTTCCATCAGTAAGTGCAGATATAGAATCACCTATTTTTCTTGCAGAAAAAGAATCAATAAGCATCACCTTACCTAAACTCTGAGCAGTTAATACAAGCTTTGCTATTTCATATGGATCCTCGAAATACCTGCCAATATTTTCTTTCAAATCCATCAACATATCTTCAAGTTCTTCGGCCGGATCTATATAATCTCCATTTTTAATTGGGGTTCCCTCATGCACAAGCAATTCATTCACATTCTCATGAATTGTTTGTGTTCTTACACCTAATTCCATCTGAGAAGAAGAAAAGGCATTTTCAGCAAACTTGGATTTAAGTAATGCATCCAAACTCATCTGAATTGCGTGTTCTTCAAATTGCTGAAAATAATGATCTATATATGCTTGCAAAACAGATTTTCTTGATTCTAAGGATTCAATCTCTGATTGCAAAACACTTTCTTTTTCAGATAAACTTCTAGCACGCGATTCAAGATTCTGTATATCTTCCGATAATGTTTGTTTCCTTGTTTCGTATTCCGCTTTTAATCTTTCTGTTTGTTCCTCAATCTCAACCAGTAAACGATTCTTCTTTTCTTGATATTCACACTCCAATTGATTGTTGCTTTCATGATATTGTTCTTCTTGTCTTACCTTTTTCTGCTCATACTCCTCATCAAGAGTTCTCATTCTTTGGACGTGTTTCTTATCAGTTTCTCGTTCCCATATTTCTTCCAAAGAATCTTTTTTCCCTTGTATCAAATCACTCAAGCTTCTTATCTCTTGTTGCAGATCCTTTATCTCTTTGGAATGCTTCTTTTTTAACTGTTCTATTTCGACTTGATGTTCTTGTGTCGACTGTTCAATTCTATTTTCATAATCAGCAACCATTTGAACATTGTTTTCTTGTTGCTCGACGCAATATTCAATTCGTGTTTGTTCCGTTGCATCTAATTCGTCACCAACCAATTTAAGCATTATCCAAAAGTATGATAAATCACATGATTTATCAACATCTTTTCTGTACGTCCAATACAAAGATGCGTAACTTTCCGGAACATCATGAGACAATGCGTTTCCTATTTCATTTTCCTTCAGATAATCCTCAAAATGACGTCTAGTATCACATAAATACTTTGATATGATTTCGGTATACTTAACGTCCTGTTTTTTCATAAGCGTTAGAACCATTGCTGGCAACATTTTTTGTACGAGTGGAGATTTTGCATCCATTCTTCCCAATCTTTTTATTTGCTGAGAATACATTTTTTGATTACTCTTTAATGGGATTAAAAGAAGATTAGTACTCATATGCTGAACAACGACTTTAATCTCTTCTTCATCCAATGATTCCAATATTTTTTCATCCAAACTCATTTATAATTCCTCCAAAATCTTAAGGACTGGAACTGGAATTTCATCCTTTTTCAAAAGTTTCTTTATTTCAGCTGAGTTTTCAAATTTTTTATGTAACTTCACCTGATACTTATATGGTATTTTTATTTTTTTTGTATGCGTATAGAATAGAATTGCTTTCAATAGCTCTTCTTCACTTAATCCATTCTCACAATTTGGCGCCTCATCAACATTAAACTCAAATGCGAAATACACAGTTTGATTACTGATAATAATAAGCCAATCTTGATTTGCTATATTTTCAAGTATGATTTCTTTAACACGTTTTTTATACGTTGCTTCTCCACTTCTTTTTAAATATATGTAGTCGAATTCATATGGAAGCATGATTTTAACATCCTCTTCACTATTGTCCAAATCAATACTCTCATATCCTCTTGATTTCATTTCTTGATTTAATTCCAAACTTATGCACTTTTCATTTATCTGGAAATCATGTTTCAAAATATCAACTCCACCAGACACATATTTTCTATCTATGCTAATATAAGTGTCTGAGAATGTTATTAATACTTTTGCTACTCTATCTTTTAAATCCACCTGTTCTGGTATTGCATTGATTCCTCGATATATATACATTTTCGGATCATCATTTCCCGATTCTACCCGTCCGTAAATCCATCTATTATTATTTTTCGTAATGTATCCATTCTCTGTCTTTAGACAAGGCGGCCAAATAGGGATAAATTCCGGTTGTTTTTCTAACAAATGTACTTTTAGCGACTCCCTTAAATATGTGGTAAGTCTAGAGAATTCTGAATCGCTTATCGATGAATCAAATTTTCCTTGAAACACACTGTATTTACTATCTTTCAGGATCAAATTACCTACTCTCTTCATTTTGATTCCTGAAATATAACTAGGAAGACTCGCACTTCTTCTAATCCAATAATACTCAATATCTGTAGAAACCGTGTCACCATGTCTTATTTTCTTTCCACCAAGACCTGTTACAGAAAACAATGCTCCATCGTAGGAGAAACCATCAGCTTCATCTGACCAATAACTCAAAATACTAGCCGAACAATTCTGTGGCTCGTATTTCAAATGGTATTTAGCCTGTCCTAACGGTATATGCAATATAGGAATTAATGTTGTCTCACCATCAATGAAACGTTCACGAGTAATTCTATATTTTTGCTCTGTACCGATGATATGAAAGAACATTTTGTTTTTTTCAGCTTGTTCAAGCACGCTTTTCGGCAAAGTTCTAAACCCCATAAACAGCCTAAAATCACCATTATCATCTTTTCTTAGATATAGTGGCAATCCTATTCTTTCGTACACTGATTGCGTTGGCATTCCATCAACTCTACGATCACATTGAGCTGACACATCTGTTTTTTTATAATGAGCAAAATGATTTGAATACCTGCTTCCTGTAAGATGAACTAATTCACCACATTCAGGACAAATGAATCTTCCTTGAGAATATGATCTTGCTCTAGAGTATTCATCTGCATTTGCTTCTCTCTGTTTTCCTCGCGCGTAACAATCGATAGCAGTTTTCATACATCAACATTCCTTTATTATTAATCTCCGGAATTAAACTCAACTAACTTTTCCCAGTCTATACTTCCATCTTCCTTACAAAAATCAGTTGCAAATTCTCTCAACAAACGATTTGCTGCTTTGTTATAACTTTCCTTATACGATGCAACGTACTGTTCTGGCATTGTTCCCATAAACGTAATTATTTTTTTATAGAATTCTTCATCTCCGGTTAATTCTGCCCAAAATTTCTTTCCAGCAAGTTCCTGATACATCTTTGGCTTACCACGTCCACTTTCTTTTTTCTTTCCGTAGCAGTAACCAATATATGCCTCATATCTTGCTTTAGCCTGTTGTGCCAATTTTGATGCTGCCGTAAAATTTTGTTCTTGACGTTTTTTACTATCAGCATTGAATACAGAGGGCCCACTTTTAACAGCCACAGCATAGATGACATTATTTTCATTGTCTTGAATCATAAGATCGATTCCTTCTGCGAGCGCTTTATTTCCACCACTCGCAGCTATAGCTATAGGCTCAAAAAAACAATTTCCAAAAATAGTTTCTTCGCTAGATGAAACAAATGCGCTTAAAACAGATTCCACTATCTCTGATGCACTCTCCATAGCTTTAGCTCGATACAGATATGGATTTTTTCTTTTCATAACCTTCTTAATATCTAAACCATCAATTTTCACAATCAATGATCCATAAAAATTTTCCAATGCCTCTGCAATAGCCTTTGTAACCGCCTGTTCATCATATGTATTATTAATTGCCATTCTGAGTTCCTCCTATTTCAATTGCCTCCTTAATCTTACTATGTACTCTAGTTCCTCTAAAACGCTTAGTAGGAACAACTGCCGAATTTTCTGCAGTAGAAAGAATAGCTCGTCCTATCGCCTCTGCCAATCCAACAGGTACCGCATTACCAATTTGTCTATATTTTGCAGATGTGTTTCCAACAAACTTCCATTCATCAGGAAACTCTTGGATTCTTGCATATTCTTTTACCGTTAAAGTACGGTCTTTAACCGGATGACACAACATTGTTGCTTTTTGTCCTGGTGACGTTGTTACAGTCGGAGATGGTTGGTTATAAGCTAGTCTTCTATAAAATCCAACTTTTCCTCCCCCCGACTTATATGCTCCTCCCATCGCTTCAGGAATTATCTCTTTTGGTAAATCTTTCCAGTTTCCACCTTCAGGAACCATCTGCAAATATCTTTTTCTATCTGCACTCAGTGTTGCACATTCTGTATCATCTTCTTCAATATCTTTTATTACATCCCCTATAGTTCGCCAACGATAATTTTTGTTCTGATGCTTTTGAAAATGTGTTGGATAAGGCAAAAAGATATCTTCATAATCTCTACTACCAATCAAAACAAATCGTTCCCGAAATTGTGGAACACCATAGTTTACAGCATCTAATACTCCGTACACCGTTTTATATCCTAACT
>NZ_JBBMEK010000188.1:0-6573 GCF_040096555.1 Coprococcus intestinihominis
CAGTTTTTCAGCATTGATTCTTTTCGTGAGCCGACCTCTGTCTATTCTGCAGACAGGTGTCTGGTTTTCTTTTGCAGCGGTGCTGTCTATTGGCGTTCTCTGGCCAGCCATAGAGAAATGTATTCCATGGCAATATGCAAAGACCAGGAATTATAAAATAGAACATTTAAAAAAGTCCATGGGGGTAAAGACAACGATAAGAGAATGGATAGAAAGAATGATACGTTATATAGGCCCATCCGCAGCAGTGACAATAGGAACACTTCCGTTGACGGCATTTTGTTACGGCGCAGTCCCGCTAGTCGGCTTTTTTATGAATCTGCTTGTATTGCCGCTGATGAATCTGTTTGTACCAATGGCCCTTGGCGCAGGCGGTGTCAGTTTACTTTCGATCAGCATGGCCGGATTTTGCGGCGGAACGTTGCATTTCATTTTGCAGATTAATCGATTTTTGTGTGAGAAAATGCTTATTATGCCTTTTTCGGTATGGAGAACAGGCGTGCCGCCGTCAGCGTGGCTATTGATAGACTATGGATTGATGATCGGATTTGCGCTGCTGGCTTTGCCGGAACACAAATGGTTTAAGCATACGGATATCGGAAAAATATTGATTAAAAAGAGTTGGCTGCTGATGTTGGCCGGTCTGTTTATTTTAATTCCCATCAGAAAAATGTATCCGATGGTGGCGTTTATCGATGTGGGGCAGGGTGACGGCATATTTATGCGTACAGCCAATGGGACAACATGGCTGATCGATGGCGGCAGTTCGGATGTCCAAAACGTTGGAAAATACAGAATCATTCCTTTTATGAATTATTATGGAGAGAAAAGCATTGATTATGCCTGTGTGAGCCATGGAGATCAGGATCACATATCCGGTGTTCGGGAACTTTTGCTGGAGAAGAAGATTCTACATCTTGTATTGACAGCGGTCTCCGAAACAGATGAGACCGTTAGGGAACTGGCTGATCTGGCAGTGTCAAATGGTGCGCAAGTCATCTATATTAATGAAGACACCAGGTGGGAGAGCGGCGGCTGGCAGTTTTGGTGCCTTTATCCCGGGCGGGAAGCAAAAGAAAAGTCTGAGAATGATCAGTCCATGGTGCTGCGGGTGAATGCTTTCGGTACGACATTTTTATTTACCGGCGATATCTCAAGTGAAGTGGAGAATGTCTTGGATAAAGACGGAATATCCGATGTGGATGTTCTCAAAACAGCGCATCATGGTTCCGGATATTCCAGCAGTGAAGAATTCTTGAAGGCATCAAAGGCGAAGATGGCCGTTATATCCTGCGGAAGAAAAAACAGATACGGACATCCGGCGCCGGAAACGCTGGAACGGATGCAGAAAGCCGATATGCAGGTCTATATAACAATGAAGACGGGAGCGGTGATAATGCCCTGCAAAAAAGGAAAGTTTCTTCTACAGACATGGTTGAAATAAGACAGAAAAATGTGGTACACTCATAACAGTTGACAAATGGAGGCGTTTATGAAGACATTAAACGAACACTTAAAAACGAAAACATTTAAGAATGTTTATTTATTATATGGGGATGAAGCTTATCTGCGCAATCAGTACAGGGATAAGCTGAAGAAAGCAATGATCAACGAGGGCGATACCATGAATTTTTCCTGTTTTGAGGGCAAGGGTATTGATGAAAAGGAACTGACAGCCATGGCGGATACCGTTCCTTTTTTCAGTGATTACCGGTTAATCATTGTAGAGAACAGTGGATTTTTTAAGACGTCGGGTCATGAGACTCTGGCAGAATATATGAAACATATTCCTGAGACGACATGTATTGTTTTTGTGGAATCTGAGGTGGACAAGCGAAGTAAGCTTTTTAAGGCTGTTTCATCGACGGGATATGCGGCGAACCTGACAATGCCCGGGGATAAACAGCTGATGCTGTGGCTCGGAGGAATTGTTAAGAGGGAGAACAAACTGATTCAGGAACAGACGATGCAGTATTTCCTTCAGTTGGTGGAGCATGATATGAATGGCATGCGCCAGGAGATGGAGAAGCTCATTTGTTATGTGGGGCATCGTCAAGTGATTGAAAAGGCAGACGTGGATGCGGTCTGTTGTGTGTTTGTAGAGAACAAAGTTTTTGATATGATCAGTGCTGTGGCTGAGAAGAATCAGAAACGGGCAATGCAGCTGTATGATGACCTGGTGGCCTTGAAAGAACCGCCTATGCGTATTTTGTATCTGATGATCAAACAGTTTAATACGCTGTATGAGGTCAGGGATCTTGCAGTGAAGGGATATCCGGCATCGGCAATTGTGGAGAAAACGGCAATTCGGGATTTTATCGTGAAGCGGAATATTTCTCTTGGAAGACATTTTGAGATTACTGCACTCAGAGAGGCCGTGGCATATGGAACGGAGCTGGAAGAGGAGATCAAGACCGGAAGGATTACGGACCGCCTGGCTGTAGAGCTGATGATACAAAAGTACAGCAGGGCATAATGATAAAATGGCTGTGCATGGTGTGCAGCCATTTACCATTTGGAAGAGAATAGGCCGCATGCATGCTTTTGCGTCACTATTTGCATAAAAAAAGAAGTGTACTGAGGGTTTGTACACTTCTTTTAAGTTTATCTTTACAGATATTAGTTCATCTTATTAACAGCAACTGTCATTCTTCCGATCTTTCTGGAAGAAGTGTTCTTGTGGTAAACACCTTTGGATGTTGCCTTGTCGATGACGCTTGTTGCGTTTAATAAAGCAGCCTTTGCAGCTTCTTTATCACCAGCAGCGATAGCAGCATCTACTTTCTTAACAGCTGTCTTAACACCTGATTTAATCATTTTGTTTCTTAAAGCCTTTGTCTGATTAACAAGGACTCTCTTCTTTGCAGATTTGATATTAGCCAATTCGTACACCTCCAAACGATAATCATTTTATAGATGTGTTATGCATTAACCCGGACACGGACGTCTAATGTAAACATACTTCTATATAATATAAGAGCAGACAAGATTTGTCAAGTATAAAAATAAAAAAGATTGCAAAAAATTAGTAGGGAAGGTGTGAAAAAGATAGAATCAGATAGGAGCTTGATATGGATTTTGTTAATGAGAATATGCACAGTGATCTGGTGATTGAGTATGCGGAGCGCTTTTATAACAGCAGTGAGCATGACGGGCAGCAGCTGCCGGGAGTTGAAATAGAGGAAACGGTTGATCCGGACTACCGGATTAAAGTGATAGATGTGAAGATTGTCGATGCAGAGGGAGAAAAGGTGATCGGAAAACCCATGGGAAGATATATTACAGTTGAGGCGGTGCATTTGCCGGATGGGAATGATGACTATCAACAGGCTGTTACAGGGGTATTGTGCCGTCAGCTGCAGAAGCTGCTGCCGGATCTGAAAGATAAAAAAATTTTGGTGGCAGGTATCGGAAATCGGGAGATCACACCGGATGCCTTGGGGCCCCTTGTTGTGGAACATTTATTTATTACAAGGCATCTGTTTGAAAAATACGGCAGGGATTCGGTGGTTGTGAAGGATATGGGGAATGTATGTGCGGTGATCCCTGGGGTTATGTCACAGACGGGCATGGAAACGGCGGAGATACTGCATGGACTTGTCAGAGAGGTTCATCCGGATCTGTTGATTGCGGTGGATGCACTGGCAGCGAGAAGTATACGAAGGCTGGTAACCACCATTCAGCTGACAGATACAGGGATCCATCCCGGAGCCGGCATCGGCAATAAACGCTATGAATTGTCGGAAAGAAATTTGAGAATTCCAGTAATTGCCGTAGGCATGCCGACGGTCATTGATGCGGCAACAATTGTGGCAGATACGATGGAGTCACTGATAGGGGTCCTTCATCAGAATGAAATGCTGAAAAAAGCGGTGAAAGTGACCGAGCAGTTTAATCATGAAGAAAATTACCTGCTGATGCGAGAATTGATGGAACCGCAAATGTCAAATTTGTTTGTTACGCCAAAGGATATAGATGAAGCCGTAGGAAGAATCAGCTATACCATCTCTGAGGCATTCAATTCCCTGTGCCATCGATTATAATAATCTGTCTGTTTGTGAATATACTGTATAGAAGTGGACAAAGACAGAGAATCGGCTGACAGCAGGGGGGCATGTATGAAGTTAAAAAGGACAGGACTGGTGCGGGTTGGTGCCTGGATATTGACTGGATTACTGGCAGCTGATATCGGGCTGCAGCTTGGTGGAGTTGAGATTGGGAGCAAATGGGAATGGAGAGAGATGGGACGCAGGTTTTCTGAAAGACTTCTCAAAGGTGCCGTCAATCAGGCGAATCTTGCAGCCTTTTATTATGACGGCAAACAAAAAAAGTATAGGGTGGCGGAATATATGCCGTCACCGGAAGATCTGGAGGCTGTTGCAGAGGAAAATACAGCGGTGCTTCTGGAGGATATGGCCGGGGAGAATTCGGAAGCTGTCAGGAAGGCACAGGAAGATAGTGAAAGAGCAGAAACAGAAAGTGAAGCCGGAACAGAATATGTAGAAACGTTGGTCGGTGTCCCTACAGGAGAAATTTATTCGGAAAAAGCATTGATGGATTATGATTTCCTTTTGGGACATTTCTATACAGTGGATCCGACAACATTGGCAAATAGCAAGCTTATTAACGGAACAGATCTGCTGCAAAAGGATCTTACCATTGATTTGGATGGAGCAGAACCAAAAATTTTGATTTATCATACACATTCCCAGGAAGGTTATGCAGACAGTGAAGCGGGCAATGCGGATGATACAGTGGTAGGTGTGGGAGAACAGCTGAAAAAAGTGCTGGAGGAAAAATATCATGTGGCAGTCTGCCATGATTTATCTGTCTATGATATGCAGGACGGCAAAGAAGACAGAAATAAGGCTTATTCCCAGGCAGCAGTGGCTGTGCAGAATCTATTGGATGAACATCCTTCAATAGAAGTGACGGTCGATTTACATAGAGATGGGGTTCCGGACAATGTGCATCTGGAAACGGAAATAAATGGAAAGAAGACGGCAAAGATTATGTTTTTAAATGGCTTGTGCAGAAATTCGAATGGTGATGTCAATGATTTTGCACAAAACCCGAATTTATCGGACAATCTGGCTTTCAGCCTTCAGCTGCAGTTGAAGGCGAAAGCTTATTTTCCTGAACTAGTACGTCACATTTATCTGAGGGCTTATCGGTATAATCTGCATTTCAAGCCGCGTTCACTGCTTGTGGAGGTGGGAGCCCAGAACAATACTGTTGCAGAAGCCAAAAATGCTATGGAACCGCTGGCAGATATCCTGTATGCGGTGCTTTCGGGAAAATAACCTGTTGTACATTTTTGGCTGTGTATGCTATACTTATTCCAGTGAAAAAGCAGGAGGAATGTAAAGTGCATATAGATCAGAGTAAAATAAGAAACTTTTGTATCATTGCCCATATCGATCACGGCAAATCAACACTGGCAGACCGCATCATTGAGAAGACAGGTACTCTGACCAGCCGTGAGATGCAGGCACAGGTACTGGATAATATGGAGCTTGAGCGTGAACGTGGTATTACGATTAAGTCCCAGGCTGTACGTATTGTATACAAAGCCAAGGATGGCGAAGAATATATTTATAACCTTATAGACACACCGGGACATGTGGATTTTAATTATGAGGTTTCACGAAGTCTGGCAGCCTGTGATGGTGCCATTCTTGTTGTGGATGCGGCACAGGGTGTTGAGGCACAGACATTGGCCAATGTCTATCTTGCGTTGGATCATGATCTGGACGTGATGCCGGTCATCAACAAGATCGATCTGCCGAGTGCGGATCCGGACAGGGTTGTCAGTGAGATTGAAGATGTCATCGGTATTGAAGCTGAGGATGCGCCGAGAATTTCAGCAAAGAATGGACTTAATATAGAAGATGTTTTGGAACAGATCATTGTGAAGATCCCGGCACCGACAGGCGACGAGAATGCGCCGTTGAAAGCACTGATTTTTGACTCTGTTTATGATCCTTATAAAGGGGTTATTGTATTTTTCAGGGTGCGTGAAGGCAGGATCGCCAAAGGTACGAAGGTACGGATGATGGCGACGGGGGCAGAGTTCGAGACAGTGGAAGTCGGTTATTTTGGCGCCGGCCAGTATATTCCGTGTGATGAGTTGTCGGCAGGTATGGTTGGTTATATGACCGCCAGCATCAAGAACCTGAAGGAGACAAGAGTCGGTGATACGATCACCGATGCGGAGAATCCGTGTGCAGAAGCTTTGCCGGGTTACAAGAAGGTGAATCCGATGGTTTACTGCGGCCTCTATCCGGCAGATGGTGCCAAGTATCCGGATCTGAGAGATGCGTTGGAGAAGCTTCAGCTGAACGATGCTTCCTTATATTATGAGCCGGAGACATCGGTGGCTCTTGGATTTGGTTTCCGATGCGGTTTCCTTGGCCTTTTGCATCTGGAGATTATTCAGGAACGTCTGGAAAGAGAATACAATCTTGATCTTGTCACAACGGCGCCTTCCGTTGTTTATCGAATCCATAAGACTAACGGCGAGATGATTGAACTGACGAATCCGTCGAATATGCCGGATCCTTCAGAAATAGA
>NZ_JBBMEK010000189.1:0-6526 GCF_040096555.1 Coprococcus intestinihominis
TGGGAAAAATTCATACGTGCAACATCCATGCCGTTCAACATGAGCTGTCTGATCTTTTCTTCATTATTTGTTGCAGGACCGAGTGTACATATGATTTTTGTTTTTCTCATTACCATTTTTTCTCCTTTTGTTGTCATTCGATTTAGTAAAAACATGTAGATTTACATCTGATAGATGCCGCGCTGTTTTAAAGCGGCAATAGCGGCAACAACAGTTGCTTTGTCTTCTTTATAGGTGACGCCGTACCATTTGTCATTGGAGTGCAGAACCTGCACCGTTGCTTTGTTGTCAGCAAGGAGGCTGCTTACAACGGATGGCAGGAAGTATTCTGCCTTAAGCGGATTCTTTGGCATTTCATTGGTGAGGAAATCTGAAAACTGTTTTTTAAGCTCTGCCATGAAGCTGGCAGAAAAGCCCCACATATTCATCGATACGCGTTCATCCGGTGAAATCGGAATCAGTGTCTGTCCGTCATCCTCGGAATAGGCAGCACCATCCGGTGTCATAACGATATAGGTGCGCTCACAGATGCCAGTCAGATAACCCTTTGAATCAACGGTGCAGACACCACGGGAAACATGTCCGTTCTCCGTTAATGTATTGCCAAGTCGATAGCCGACCATTGTGTATCTGTAGCGGCTGTCATCTTCATGGGTTGTCAGATAATCATAGATCATCTTGAAGGCTTCCGGACCATAATAGTCGTCTGCGTTAATAACGGCAAACGGGCCATTCAGGATATCGATGCAGCTGAGAACAGCATGCCCGGTTCCCCATGGTTTTATGCGGCCTTCAGGCACCGTAAATCCATCAGGAATATTCTCAAGTTCCTGAAAAACATAAGCAACTTCCATAAGTCCTTCTGCTCTTTTGCCGATGGTCTCACGGAAAATCTGTTCGTTTTCTCGTTTAATAATAAAGATCACCTTTTCGAAGCCTGCGCGGACAGCATCATAAATGGAAAAATCAATGATGATATGTCCATCGGAATCGATGGGGTCAATCTGTTTCAACCCGCCATAACGGCTGCCCATGCCGGCTGCCATAATTACAAGTACAGGTTTCTTCATTTGTCAGTTCCCTCCCTGTATTAGTCTTTCCAATACTGCGACTAAATTTCTTCAGAGCTATTTTATCATAACAAAGCTGAAAATTCACCTACTTTGTGAAAAATTTTTCAATTCTGTTCAATAATAACTACGATTCGCCTTTTCTATAATGTTTATCAGTGGTTCATTTAGCATATCAGATAGAATCAGCAGTGATCCCATTGACGGTTTGCATACTTTTGTTTCCCATAAATGGATTGTATTGGTACTTACGCCGAGACGCTCTGCCAGCTCCTGCTGTGTAATATTATTTCTGACACGATATGATTTCAATGAATAGCCCAGTTCTGTCATTTGACTGTCAATAATCATTGCGCTTCCTCCCTCATCTTCATTCTTTCTGTTGTTGTCCTTTGATTGAAGTCACCTCATCCATGGATTTTGCGGTAAACCTATTCTATCACAGAAGGAATAAAAAACATGTCGAAATAAAATAAGTATTCTATTAAATTTTCCTATTGTCTTTCAGCTTTTTAATCAAATATAAAACAGGAGGCGTGTTTTTTCGATTAAAAGAAACAATCTTCATGACGGAAAAGTATTTTGGAGGCAGATTGTGGAGAAATTCTTCTACAGCCGCTTTCTCTTCTGCACCGCCGGGATGGCCGTAATAAGATAAAACAGCACCGCCGCCACCTGTCTCCGTTATGGAAAGTGCAGCTTCAATTGCTTCCAGTGTCGAGGTACCTTTTGTTATAACGGTGGGATCACCATCCGGCAGGTAACCGAGATTAAAGACAAAAAATCGGATTGGATGATCAATATACTGTTTTAAATGGCTGTGGGAATCAAGGATCAGGCGGGCCGGAGTCAGCAGGTGTTCTTCTGCCAGAAGCGCCTCTGTTCGTGATAGTGCTTCCGGCTGAATGTCGAAGCTGTAAACAGTGCCTGTATCTCCGGTAAGACGGCACATATACGCGGTATCATGTCCGTTGCCCATGGTGCAGTCGCAGACGGTATCACCGGGACGGATCTGTTCATCCATGCACTGATGGATGATGTCAATCATTTTTAAACGGGTTATTTCAAACATTTTATGTACTCCTTAGGAACGGGGACAATCTTTGCCCCATAAGATATATCAAACATGGATGTGGAGGCTAAGATCATGAGTGATTTAGCTGCAACAGGATGCTGCAATGACTGCGGCTGCAACGGGTTAACAAATAATAACGGAAATGGCTGCGGAGGCGGCAATAACTGGATCTGGATCCTGATTCTTCTTTGCTGCTGCAACGGCAGCAATGGCTGTGGCTGCGGAGGCTTCGGTAATGACAGCTGCGGAGGCGGCAATAATAACTGGATCTGGATTCTGATTCTTCTCTGCTGCTGCTGCAATAACTAAAAATTAAAGCCTGATGACCTGTTTCAAGGGGCCCTTTTGGGGCCTCTTTTGTATAACCAATGATCTTTTTATGCAGGTGTGGAAATATGCCTCAGTTCCTTTGCTGCGGCAGATATCCGTGCCTGGCGGCGCAGTGTTTATCTATTTCGTAAATCGTGTTCTCATCTTCAACAATGAAAGTTTCGCTGTCCTGTCGGATAATTTTGGAATGCGGATGCATAGACGTTTCCTCATTGTGAAAAGGATACCCGGATACGGATTTTTGTTTGTCCATCTGATATCATACTCCTTTTTCTGTTCTAATACAATATATGATTGGGAAGGGTTTCCTGTCAGACATATCTGTACAGCAGGCATATTTCAGATGAAGTGATCATAGAATATAAAGAATTCATTTGCCTGGGAGTGGTCTGTGATAGATACAGAAAAAATTCCTTTGACAGAAGCAGATACAGCTGCCTATGATTCAACAGCCCAGATATTGAAAGCGGCAATGGCCTATGTCAATCCATCTATTGGGAGAATGATGGCGGTTATGGCAAAATCCATAGAACTGCGGCATATGATGCAGTATTTAGATCAGGGAGGTGTCAGTGCCTGCGGTGTGAACAACCGCGCAATTCCGCCGGAAGAAGTTATCCGGGATTTGAGAAAGTATTGCGGGGCAAAGGAAAAAGAGCAGCTGGACCGTTGTCTGAATATGATGAATATGGCAAAAATGTATGAGATGTACAGAAATTTTTCCGGATCCGGGGATCTTTCAGCCATGGCATCTATGATGGCATCCGCGTCAGGCGCAGACAGCGGTGAGTCAACAAATAGGGATGGCAATACCTGCTCTGCCAGCGACACTGATTATCTCAGGAAAATGCAGTCAATGCTCACACCAGAGCAGATCCAGCTGATCCGTAATATGAATGGACAGCAGAATACATAAAGGAGGCAGCAGTATGACACGAGTAGATTGGGCCAGTCATCCGGCCGTCAGAAAAATTGATATCCGAAAATTATCAGTGCTTATGGCGCTGATAAATCAGTCTGAGGGGAAAAGTTTTTCAGAAATGATTCCATCTATTATTGAGGCGAATAAACATCTGACAGCCATGGGGCTTGCGTTTACCAATGATGAGATAAAACTGATCTTTGATGTAATGAAAAAAGATATGTCTGAGGAGGAAATGCAGCAATTTAATAAGCTGCGGAGTCTGATGAACCTGCCGACGTGGCTTTAAAAGGCTGGTGCAGCTCGAAAGATTTGGAAATAGTTCGATCGATAAGAAAATAGGACTTAAAATAAGCAATACAATTTAGACGCTTATTTTAAGTCCTATATATTAGAACCACACTAGCGGTTGTTTATTTCACGATCAGGTTCAGGATCTTGCCTGGTTTATAGATAACTTTGACAATGTTCTTGCCTGCGGTGATGTTGGCAATCTTAGGCAGTGCCATGGCTTTGGCTACGGCTGTTTCTTCATCATCATCTAATGAGAGTTCAACTGCATCCTTTGGCTTACCGTTGACCTGAACACCGATTTCGACTGTTTCGTCTACCATCTTGGATTCATCATAAACCGGCCATTCGGAAACGGACAGGAAACCTTCACCGCCAAGCATCTCCCAGAGTTCCTCGGTGATATGCGGTGCGAATGGTGAAAGCAGCTTCAGGAATGTGACATACTGCTCTTTGCCAACCGTCGTCGCAGATTCGAAATCGTTCAGCAGTGCCATCAGAGTAGCGATGGCTGTGTTGTACTTCATATCTTCAATGTCGTCGCTGACCTTCTTGATGGCCTTGTGGAGCGGATTGTCAAGGCTGTGGAGATTCTCGTCCGTAACCTTCTCAAAGATACGATAAACACGGTCAAGGAAACGCTTGCAGCCGCGGACAGAGTTCTCATTCCAAGGTGTAGAGGCGCCGTAATCACCCATGAAGAGGATGTAAGTACGGAGTGTATCTGCACCGTATTTGTCTGCAACATCCAGAGGATCCACAACGTTGCCTTTGGATTTGCTCATCTTGGTACCGTCAGGTCCGAGGATCAGGCCCTGTGCGGAACGTTTTGCGTATGGTTCAGGTGTGTTGACAACACCGATATCATACAGGAAACGATGCCAGAAACGGGAATAGATCATATGTCTTGTAACATGTTCCATACCGCCGTTGTACCAGTCAACAGGCATCCAGTATTTCAGCTTCTTCGGATCTGCCAGTGCTTCTGTGTTGTGAGGATCGATATAACGCAGGAAATACCATGAAGAACCGGCCCACTGAGGCATTGTATCCGTCTCACGTTTGGCATCTCCGCCGCACTTCGGACACTTGCAGTTCACAAAACTGTCAATCTTGGCCAGTGGAGATTCACCGTCTTCACCAGGCTGGAAATGCTCTACCTTCGGCAGACGAAGCGGTAACTCTTCGTATGGTACACCTACCATACCGCATTTCGGACAGTGAACAATCGGAATCGGTTCACCCCAGTATCTCTGACGGTTGAAGGCCCAGTCTTTCATCTTGTACTGAACACCCTTCTCGCCGATACCCTTTTCTTCAAGGACTTCGATCATCTTCTCAATAGAATCTTTCTTGTTGGTATAGCCATTTAAGAAATCAGAGTTGATCATCTCACCATCGCCGGTATATGCTTCTGTGTCAATATCGCCGCCTTTGATAACAGGGATGATCTCTTCACCAAATTTCTTGGCGAAATCATAGTCACGCTGGTCATGGGCAGGAACAGCCATGATAGCACCTGTACCATAACCCATCATAACATAATCTGCAATGAATAACGGCACTTTCTTGCCGCTGACAGGGTTAACTGCCATAAGGCCGTCAATCTTGACCCCGGTTTTGTCTTTATTAATCTCGATACGTTCAAATTCGCTCTTCTTCGCGCATTCTTCACGGTAAGCTTCAATCTGATCCATATTCCTGATCTGATCAGCATACTTGTCGATCAGAGGGTGTTCCGGTGCGATAACCATAAATGTCACTCCGAAAAGTGTATCCGGGCGTGTTGTATAAACGCGGAGACTTTCCTGTTCATTATCCAGCTTGAAGTTCACAAATGCACCTGTGGACTTGCCGATCCAGTGTTGCTGTTGCTGTTTGATATTGTCAGGGTAATCGACTTCGTTCAAGCCTTCAAGCAGTTTGTCTGCATATTTCGTAATACGAAGATACCATACTTCCTTAGACTTCTGGATAACATCACTGTGGCAGATATCACATTTGCCGCCCTGGCTGTCTTCATTGGAAAGGACAACTTTACAGGATGGACAGTAGTTAACCAGAGTCTTGTCTCGGTAAGCGAGACCTTTTTCAAAAAGCTTCAGGAAAATCCACTGTGTCCATTTGTAGTAGTCTTCCTGGGTTGTATCAATAACACGATCCCAGTCAAAGGAGAAGCCCATACGCTTCATCTGATTGGAAAAACGTTCAATGTTCTGATCGGTAACAATTCTTGGATGTGTATTAGTCTTGATGGCGTAGTTCTCTGCCGGAAGGCCGAATGCATCGAAACCGATTGGGAAAAGAACATTATATCCCTGCATGCGACGCTTACGGGATACAACTTCAAGACCTGAATAAGCCTTGATATGGCCGACATGCATGCCGGCACCACTAGGGTAAGGAAATTCTACAAGTCCGTAGAACTTCGGCTTGTCACTGTTGTCTTTGGCAGCAAAGAGGTCAGCATCGGCCCATTTCTTCTGCCATTTTGATTCAATTTTCGCGAAATCGTACTTCATAACGCTTTGTATGTTCCTCCTTAAAGGGAAAATATCCCATAATAGTTAAACTATTTTTAATTCTATCATAATGTAATTGAAAGTCAATGGTAACTATTCAGTTTCACCGGCTGTGTTCTCTGCTTCTTCGGAAGACAGATCGGTGTTCTCTGGCTGAAGAGTTTCAGCCGGAAGTGTGGAGATAAGGTTCAAAAGCTTCTCCAGTCGTACAATAGAGTCTTTCGGTGTGATCTTCGCGCAGAAGAAAGCAATAATGGCCAGTGCAAAGAGCAAAATTGCCTGTTGCCATAAATGCTGCGACAACATGACGATGCCG
>NZ_JBBMEK010000190.1:0-6472 GCF_040096555.1 Coprococcus intestinihominis
GCTAATTTTGATTAGCTGGATATCATCAGATTATTCATTTTATTAACAGTAGAGCATCCGCCAGAATGGGGAAAGCTTCGTTGTTAATTTTGTCTCTTCCAGAATCGATTCGAACTCCAAGTTCTTTTTTCTGTTTTCCCTCAGGGTTCAGCCGCGGCTTATTCTTAGAAGGCACTTGTTGTATCCGTTAAACTAAGCGGACGAACCAGTACATCCCGGTGTTTCACACTTAGACGCCTGCTTAGATATCATACTATTTACAACCTGAAAAGTCAAGTCTTGACCTGCTATTGAAAGCTGTCTGTTTATTAAAACTGTTTATTGAAAGCTGTCTTAGAGTCGGCCGACGGCACTTTGTGACCGCCTTTAGTCTTTTTGCAGCACAGCCACTTTCATGCTGCGTACATACTCTCCGATCGGCCCTGCTGCCTCCCGTCCGTACTTCTCACACAGACGAACAATGGCACTGCCCACAATAGCACCATCCGATACAGCTGCCATTTTTTCAGCCTGCGCCGGTGTTGAAATACCGAATCCAACGGCGCATGGGATGTCCGGATTAGCCTCTTTGACAAGGCGCACCATGGCACCGATATCTGTTGTAATCTCACTTCTGACACCGGTAACTCCCAGTGACGAAACGCAATACACAAATCCTTTTGCCTCTGCAGAGATCATTTTGATGCGGTCATGGGATGTCGGTGCGATCATAGAAATCAAATCCAATCCTGCCGCTTCACACAGCGGTGCAAATTCTTCCTTTTCTTCATACGGCACATCCGGAAGGATCAATCCATCAATCCCAACCTCCGCCGCTTTGTCCAGAAACCTTGCAGTGCCATAAGAAAATACAACATTGGCATAAGTCATAAAAACCATCGGAAGTGTCACTTTCTGCCGTACACGTCGAACCATGTCAAATACTTTATCCGTCGTCACACCGCCGGATAAAGCACGCAAATTGCCTTCCTGGATCACAGATCCCTCTGCTGTCGGATCTGAAAAAGGAATACCCAGCTCAATCAGATCCGCACCGGCCGCTGCCATGGCCTCTATAATTTTTTCTGTTGTTTCTAAATCCGGATCACCGCAGGTGATAAACGGAATAAATGCTTTTTCTTTTGCAAGTGCTTCTTTAATCTTACTCATGGATATCCTCCCCTCTGTATCTTGCAATGGCTGCGCAGTCTTTGTCACCGCGGCCGGAAATATTGATCACAATAATCTGATTTTTCGTCATGGTCGGTGCCAGTTTCATGGCATAGCTGACGGCATGGGTCGATTCAATGGCCGGAATAATACCTTCTGTACGGCTCATATATTCAAAAGCCTCCGCCGCTTCACATCCGATCAGTCTCACATCTTTGTCTTCAATAAAATGATAAAAGGCACCGATAGCATTGGAACCGCCGCCCACGCAAGCCAGAACCGCATCCGGCAGTTTGCCTTCCGCTTCAAGTATCTGCTCTTTGATCTCTTTGGAAATCACTGCCTGAAAATCTCTGACAATCGTTGGAAACGGATGCGGCCCCATAACAGAGCCCAGCACATAATGCGTATCGTCAATTCTGCTGACCCATTCGCGGAATGTCTCTGAAACAGCATCTTTCAATGTAGCCGTACCACTCTCAACCGCATGGACTTTTGCACCGAGAAGGCGCATTTTGTAAACATTTAATGCCTGCCTTATCATGTCTTCCTTTCCCATATAAATCTCGCATTCCAACCCCATCAAAGCTGCTGCAGTGGCTGTAGCCACACCATGCTGTCCGGCGCCCGTCTCAGCGATTACACGGGTTTTGCCCATTTTCTTTGCCAGCAGACACTGCCCCAGCGCATTATTAACCTTGTGTGCACCTGTATGATTCAAATCTTCTCGCTTCAGGTAAATTTTGGCGCCGCCCAGGTCTTCGGTCATACGCTTTACGTAATAAAGACGTGATGGTCTGCCCGCATAATCATTTAAAAGTGCTGTCAATTCCTGATTAAATTCAGGGTCATTTTTATAAAAATTATAGGCTTTTTCCAATTTCAGAACCGCATTCATCAATGTTTCCGGAATATACTGTCCGCCGTGAATGCCAAATCTACCTTTTGTCATTGCTTATTTCCTCCTGCTCTTCTGACCGCCTGCAAGAAAAAATTTTTTCTCCTGCATCATTACTCCCGCATCCTCAAGAATTGACCAGTCGAAGGTCTCGCCTGTTCCATAACCGTTATCCAGAATCACCGCATCCGCACTGCTTGTCATGGCATCTTCAAAATCTTTTCTGCTTCTTATTTTAAAAGCTTTCCATATACAGTCCTTTATCTCAGTAGTTTGCCTTGTATCGCCATGCCCTGTTTCACCATCATCCGTGAAGGCTTCTTCCCCGCATTTCAGTAATTTACGCAGCCGCCGGATATAATTCTCATCTTCCCGTCCGTGGAGCTGGATCACATCCACAATCCCTTCATTCAAAAGCATCGCTGCCTGTTCAACCGGACGATCAACAATCACTCCTACCGGAACAACAGAAGCATCCAGCCCTGTTCTCAGCTTTCTGACCTGTTCCGCCGTCACATTGCGATAACTTTTCGGAAAATCAATGATAAATCCGCAATATTCCGGCTTCGCCTCATTGACTGCTGCAATATCTGCTTCCCTGCTCAATCCGCAAATTTTAATCACAGTCATTGTCAACACCTGCTGCTGCGGATTTCATGGCCTTCAGCGTTGCCTTCTGGTCCTTGGCCCGCATCATTACCTCACCCATCAGCACTGCATCTGCACCCGCCTGTCTGAGTGCCTCCACATCCGATATCCGGCTCACGCCGGATTCCGCCACATAAATCACTTCTTCCGGTATCAGATGCCGAAGTTTCACAGCATTGCTAAAATCCACACTAAAATCTTTTAAATTGCGATTATTCACGCCGATCACCCCGGCACCTGCCGATACGGCCATTTTTATTTCTTCCTCGTCATGGGTTTCCACCAGTGCATCTAAGCCCAATGTGTCACAAATTGTCAGATAATGCGTCAGTTTTTTTTTCATCCATCAAAGCACAGATCAGCAATACCGCATCCGCACCCATACATTTTGCCTGATAAATCTGATAATCATCCGCTGTAAAATCTTTTCGGATCATCGGCAGCTGAATCGTTCTCCTGACTTCCCCAAATATGACATCCGATCCCAGAAACCATTTCGGTTCTGTCAGGCAGGAGACACAGTCTGCACCAGCCACTTCATAATTTTTTGAAATTCTTTTATAATCAAAGACCGGATCGATCAATCCCTTGGATGGAGAAGCTTTTTTTACCTCACAAATAAAAGACATTTCTTTTTTCTGAGTGCCCGGCTGAATCTAAATGTACCTTTCGGAAGCGTCAATGCCCGCTCCCGCATTTCCTTTTCCGGCACCTTTTCCTTATCCCTGGCCGCCCGCTCTTTGGCATAAGCGGCAATCGTCTCAAGTATTGTTGCTGCCATATTTTTGCTCCCTGCTGTCTTAACGCTTATTTTTCTGAGTCACTCATTGATAATGACCTCTTTACCGCTTATTGGGAAATTCAACAAATTCTTCCAATTTCTTCATTGCTGCACCGGCATTCATGCAGACTGCATCTCTTTTGGCTCCCTGAATCTGACCGCTCAAAATACCTTTTGTGATGACTGCATTTTCCTCAGCTGTGCCTCCCACCAGTTCATCTTTGGTGCAGCGTTTCAGACCAAAATCTTCAGGTTGGATCACATAGCTTCTGTAATTGCCGTTGTTGATCTCACACACGGTTGTCGGTGCGCTCATGGAGACATCCTCACAGATGCCTGCATCTGCCGGACGTCCCGGCCCCGGTGACAAAATAATGTGACTCGGTTTTAACTGTCGAATATCGTCGATGTTCAAAGTATCATTTCTTTCCACCCGGATATCCGGATCAATACTTCCCACCAGTTGATAAAGGTTGTAGGAAAAACTATCATAATTATCAATCAGCAATATCATAAACTGTCACCTCCCTGAGCCATTTTCAAAGCATCCATCACTGCGGCCGCTTTATTGATACACTCCTGATATTCATTCTCCGGCACAGAATCCGCCACGATGCCGGCACCGGATCTGACAAAGACTTTACCGTTTTTCTGGAATGCCAGACGAATTGCAATACATGTATCCAGATTGCCAGTAAAATCCAGATAACCGATGGCCCCGCCGTAAATGCCGCGTTTGTTGTCCTCCAGCTCATCAATGATCTCACAGGCTCTGAGTTTCGGAGCCCCTGAGAGCGTTCCCGCCGGAAGAACCGCATCCACTGCATCTAAGGCTGTCATATTCGGCCGGATTCGGCCTTTTACTGTCGAACCAATGTGCATAACATGTGAAAAACGTTCGATAGACACATATTTCTCAACTTCCACCGTTCCAAAAACACTGATCTTTCCAATATCATTTCTGCCGATATCTACCAGCATGTTATGCTCGGCCCGTTCTTTTTCATCGTCCAGGAGTTCTTTCTCAAAAGCCAGATCTTCCTGCTCCGTTCTTCCGCGTTTTCTTGTCCCGGCCAGAGGAAATGTATGTAAAACACCATCCTCCAGTTTTACCAACGTTTCCGGTGAAGCACCGGCCATTTCAATATCATCACTCGAAAAATAAAACATATACGGCGACGGATTGGTCGTTCTCAAAACTCTGTAAGCGTCCAGCAAAGAGCCTTCAAAATCCGCTTCCAGGCGGTTTGAGAGGACAACCTGAAAAATGTCACCCTCTTTGATATAGTGTTTGGCCTTTCTTACCATGTCACAGTAGGCCTCTTTGTCAAACAATGGTCTGAACTCACTGGTGATCCTGCCCTGCTTTGGCGGCTGTGGCTGTCCGGAACGAATCAGCTCAATCATATTTTTTGCTTCAGGGAAGGCTCCGCATAGCAAATATAATCATAAGCAAAATACCCACCAGACCACCAGTAAAAGGCGGAAGATGCTCAAGTTTCGGGCTTTTATAATCAGCCAGTATTTTCTTGATCATTTCTCCCGGATGACGAATATCCATTTCAATGGTCGTTCCGTTTTTGATTGTCATTTTTCCTTTAAGACAAGCCAGTTCCAGCTTCGGATCATAGCCCAGAAATGTATAGCGTCCCCATTTTTCATTATCCTCGATGGATTCCAGCATATAAACATGCCGACTGATATTTTTCAGAATGCGAAGCACCTCAATCGGCGTTTTTACATCTGAAAAAACCTCACAGCTGATGGGAATGACTTTATAATCGCCTTCTGCTGCTATTTTCTTTGCCTCATCCAATGTCAGATTGATCATTTTGCCTGTCCTCCTTGTTGAAATACTTTTCGGCTGCTGTATTCTCCATCCCGGATCCCGAAACTAAAAAATCCCCGGCAATGTAAATTAATACATTGCCAGGGACGATTGGAATTCACTTATATCGCGGTGCCACCCTGCTTCACAGGATAGAAAAATCCTGCGCGCTTGTTAAAGAAGTACTAACATACTCCCGGCAATTAACGCCTGCCCCGCGTCATAGAATACTTGAACAGCTCTGCTGCCTTTCACTATGCCCTCAGTGGTCCATTTGCCTATCTGCGTTCGGCCCGGCTCTCATCTTCCCAGACCCTCTGTGCGTGCACAATAAACGTTATCTCCACATCATCAGTTTAATTAGCTAAATTGTTCTCTGACTATTACTATACCTACTATGAAAATATCTGTCAAGAAATTTTTATAATTTTTTATCTTTTTATTTCAGCGCATCCTTCAGCTCTTCCTTGGATGTCACACCAACCATACGCTGAACTTCCTGTCCGTTTTTAAAAATAATCAGTGTCGGAATGCTGACAACACGGAACTGACGTGCCAGATCCATCTGCTCATCCACATTGACTTTGCCAATCTGAACATCCGGCATTTCCGTTTCAAGTTCATGAAGAATCGGTGCCATCATCTGACACGGACCGCACCATACAGCCCAGAAATCTACCAGTACCGGCTTGTCGGATTTTGTAACCTCCGCCTGAAAATTTTCTTTTGTTAAATCTATAATTGCCATAATAAAACCTCCTGAAATTAAATTTCTTCCATATCACTTACAAGCTCAGTATAACAGAGATACCCACAGAATGAAATATCTGATTTTATGAAGTTGCTTTACTTTTGTCCATTCACCCGCTATACTAATTCATATAGTACTTTATTTTAAACAAAAAGTAACTCCTTAGAAAACATTAAAGGATTGTGATCATTTTGAATCAGACGAATGTCTCCAACGAGCTTGCTGCCGCACCGGTGGGAAAGCTCCTTTTTAAACTGGCCGTTCCCACGGTCATTGCCCAGCTGGTCAATCTGCTCTACAACATCGTAGACAGAATTTATATCGGCCATATGCCCGGAACCGGCAGTTCTGCGCTGACCGGCATCGGACTGTGTTTTCCGATTATTTATCTTATTTCTGCTTTTTCAGCATTGATCG
>NZ_JBBMEK010000191.1:0-6454 GCF_040096555.1 Coprococcus intestinihominis
TTGTACGCCGCCGCCCGCCATCGAGCAGAGTTTTACACCTAATTGGGGATAAAACAGCTCATGGCTGGCGGCGGTGTTGCCCTCATCGGCACCACCCTTGTACCTCTGCTCTCCGGACTGTTCGGTTAATCACAAAACAAGGAGGTAATCGCCTTTGGACAGCATACTCCAACAGATCACAGACTGGCTGAAAGAAATGCTCGTTTCAGCTATTATGGGAAATCTGTCGGGGATGTTTGAGTCCGTCAACAACCAGGTTGGCGAGATAGCAACCTCCGTTGGCATGACCCCGGCGAATTTTTCGCCGGGTGTCTTTGCCATGGTACGAAACATCTCCGAGTCAGTGATTATCCCAATCGCAGGCTTGATTCTGACCTTCATTGCCTGTTATGAGCTAATTCAGATGATTATTGACCACAACAATCTGGCAAATTTTGAAACCTGGATCTTCTTCAAATGGGTGTTCAAGACTTTTGTTGCGGTCATGTTAATCACAAACACATTCAATATCACGATGGCTGTGTTTGATGTGACACAGCACGTTATAAACGCAAGCGCCGGTATCATATCCGGAAATACTGCCATAGATGCTTCGGCATTGGAAACAATGGAAGAAACGCTGATGGCAATGGATTTGGGTCCTTTGCTCGGCTTGTTCCTGCAATCCTTTATCGTGCAGGTCACGATGTCCGCTTTGGCAATCATCATCTTTGTGATCGTCTACGGTCGAATGATTGAAATTTATCTGATGGTCAGCCTTGCCCCGATTCCGCTTTCCACTTTTGGAAACAGAGAACAGAGCAATATCGGACAGAATTATCTGCGTTCGCTGTTTGCAATCGGATTCCAGGGATTCCTGATTATGATCTGCGTGGGCATTTATGCGGTGCTGATTCAGTCTATCGCATTCAGTGATGACATCATCGGTTCTATCTGGGGTGTTATGGGCTACACCGTCCTTTTGTGCTTCACCCTGTTTAAGACTGGTTCGCTTGCGAAGGGTGTATTCAGCGCTCACTAAGGGAAGGAGGAAATTGTTTGGCAGCGTATATTCCCGTACCTCGTGACCTGACGAGGGTAAAAACAAAAGTGTTCTTCAATCTGACGAAACGGCAGTTACTTTGCTTTGGTGCGGCGGCGCTCATCGGAGTGCCGATTTTCTTTCTGGTCAAAGCAACCGGAAATGTGAGCCTTGCAGCACTGTCCATGATGATCGTCATGTTACCGTTGTTCTTTCTGGCAATGTATGAAAAGGATAGTCAGCCGTTGGAAGTGGTTGTAGAACACTTCATTCAGACCAAATTCGTTCGTCCCAAGGTTCGCCCTTATCAGACGGACAACTATTATGACGCTTTGATGCGTCAGTACAAACTGGAAAAGGAGGTTGAACGAATTGTTTTTCAAAAAGAAGCCACAGGCAAGAAACATCAAAATGCCTGCAAATCTGAATCGGAAGCAGCAGCGAGAAATTAAAGCTGTTGTGGAACGGGCAAAGAAGGACAACGGTATTCCGCAGACTGCACAGCAGTCCATTCCCTTTCAGAGAATGTTCCCGGATGGCATCTGCCGTGTCACTGATAGTTATTACACCAAGACCATTCAGTTTCAGGACATCAACTATCAGCTGGCACAGCAGGAAGATAAGACTGCCATCTTCGATGAGTGGTGCAGTTTCCTGAATTTCTTTGACAGCTCCATTCACTTTGAGCTTTCCTTTATGAACCTGAGTACCGATGCTGAAAGCTTTGAAAAGAGTATCCGTATCCCGTTCAAGAAGGACAGCTTCAATCCCGTCCGTGCCGAGTATAGCCAGATGCTGAAAAAGCAGTTGGCGCAGGGCAACAACGGCTTGACCAAAACCAAGTACCTGACATTCGGCATTGAAGCCGAATCCATGCGGCAGGCAAAGCCGAGACTCAACCATATCGAAAACGATCTGCTCAATAACTTTCGGCGTTTGGGTGTCATTGCCACTACCATGAACGGCAAAGAGCGGCTGCATCTGATGCACTCTATGTTCCACATGGGTGATAATGATAAGTTCTTCTTCGATTGGAAGTATCTTGTGGAATCCGGGCTGTCCGTAAAGGACTTCATTGCTCCGACGGCGTTTGCCTTTAAGACCAACCGCACCTTCCAGATGGGCAGTATCTTCGGTTCGATGTCTTATCTGGCAATTACGGCATCAGACCTGTCTGATCGTATGCTGGCGGATTTTCTGGATATGGAATCCACGCAGATCGTGACCATGCACATCCAGTCGGTTGACCAGACTGCGGCGATTAAGACCATCAAGAGAATCATCACCGAGCTTGACCGTTCCAAAATCGAGGAACAGAAAAAGGCTGTGCGTTCTGGCTATGACATGGACATTATCCCATCTGACCTTGCTACCTATGGTAAAGATGCGAAGTCACTTCTGAAAGAATTGCAGAGCCAGAATGAGCGAATGTTCATGGTGACATTTCTGGTGCTGAACACCGGGCGCACCGAGCAGGAACTGGAGAACAATGTGTTCCAGGCACAGAGCATCGCCCAGAAGCATAACTGCAATCTGCGTCGTTTGGATTTTCAGCAGGAATCCGGACTGATGAGCAGCCTGCCTTTGGCACAAAACCTGATTGAGATTCGTCGTGGCCTGACTACCAGTTCCACGGCTATTTTTGTGCCTTTCACCACGCAGGAGCTGTTCCAGAATGGTGGAGAAACGCTCTATTACGGGCTGAATGCTCTGTCGAACAACCTTATCATGGTGGACAGAAAGAAGCTCAAGAACCCCAACGGACTGATTCTGGGTACTCCCGGTTCCGGTAAATCCTTTTCCGCAAAGCGTGAAATCACCAATGCGTTCCTGGTTACGGATGACGATATTATCATCTGCGACCCCGAAGCGGAATATGCGGCTCTGGTTCACAAGTTCAATGGTCAGGTGGTAAAAATCAGCTCCTCCAGTACCAACTATATCAACCCTATGGACATCAACCTGAACTACTCTGAGGATGACAACCCGGTAGCACTGAAAGCTGATTTTATCCTGTCCCTCTGTGAGTTGATTATGGGCAGTAAGGATGGCTTGCAGCCTATCGAAAAGACGGTTATCGACCGTTGTGTGCATCAGATTTACCAGAGATATTTCGACAATCCTGCCCCTGAGAATATGCCGATCCTTGAGGATTTGTATGATGCCCTTCTGAAACAGGACGAAAAGGAAGCCCACCATGTAGCGACCGCCTTGGAAATCTATGTTAAGGGTTCTCTGAAACTGTTTAACAACAGAACCAATGTGGATATTCAGAATCGTCTGGTGTGCTTCGACATTAAGGAGCTGGGCAATCAGCTGAAAAAAATCGGTATGCTGATCGTTCAGGATCAGGTCTGGGGGCGTGTAACTGCCAACCGTTCTGCCGGTAAATCGACCAGATATTATATTGACGAGTTCCATCTGCTTCTGAAGGAAGAACAGACGGCAACCTATTCCGTAGAAATCTGGAAGCGATTCCGTAAATGGGGCGGCTTGCCGACCGGTATTACTCAGAATGTCAAAGACCTGCTTCGTTCCCCGGAGATTGCCAACATCCTCGAAAACTCTGATTTCATCTATATGCTGAATCAGGCAAGCGATGACCGAAGTATTCTGGCACAGCGGTTGAACATTTCGCCGCATCAGCTGTCCTATGTAACCAACTCCGGTGAGGGCGAAGGACTTCTGTTCTATGGCAATGTGATTCTGCCGTTCATTGACCGATTCCCGACAGATCTGGAACTGTATCGCATTATGACCACGAAGTTAAACGAGGTGGCACAGGAAAAGGAGGCGTAATGTATGGCGAAAAGACCTACACGACTCCGTTTTACCGAAGATGACCTTGCAGATTCTCATGTGAAGAAAGCTGCCGACCGTGCAGATAAGGCGGTTGATAGGGCTGAAAAAGCGGCAGACAAATTGGCTTCTAAAAAGGCAAAGCCGAAGCTAAAGCTGGAAACAGATGCAGCCGGTTCCCGTAAAGCAAAGCTCCGTTTTGAAAAAGCGGAGTTTACGGAAATCGAGCGCCCATCTGTGGCAAAGCACATGGCAAGCCGTGGTGCCGCAGTCACGCTCACATCCAAAGCACATCGGGCGGTGTCAGAATATGAGGATGATAATATCGGCGTTCAGGCTGTGCAGGAAACGACCAAGGCTGTTGAATCCACTGTCTATACCGTCGATCATGCCGTTTACAGTCACAAGCTGAAAGCCTACGACAAGGCGGAAAAGCTGGTTGAGAAGTCAGATAAAGCAAATGTAAATGCCCTGTATGAGAAGTTCAAAAAGGACAACCCCGATGCCGGTTCCAATCCCTTTTCCCGTTGGCAACAGAAAAGGGCAATCAAGAAAGAATATGCTGCCGCCAAAGCCGGTAAGAATACCGCTTCGACAACGGCTTCTGCATCTAAGGGTGCAGGCAAGGCAACGGGCAAAGCAGCTCAGGGAGCCAAGAACATCACAGAAAGAGTAACGGAGTTCTGCACCACACACTCTAAAACGATTCTGTTTGTTTTGATTGCCGGACTGCTTTTTATGATACTCTCAGGGATGTTCTCGTCTTGTTCGGCTATGTTCCAAGGCGGCACACAGATCATTCTGGGAACTTCTTTTACTGCAAAAGAGGAAGATATTATTGGTGCGGACAATGATTACAAGGCTTTGGAAGCTGCGCTCCGCAATAAAATCAATAATATCGAGCGTACTCATAGCGGATATGACGAGTACCGGTATGACCTTGATGAAATCAACCACAATCCTTATGAGCTGGCGGCGTATTTGACGGTGAAGTTTGAGGATTACACCAGAGATGAGGTGCAGGCTACCCTGCAATGGCTATTTGAGCAACAATATGAGCTGACCCTGACGGAAGTAGTAGAGATTCGTACACGAACAACATCTTCTACTGATCCCGAAACGGGAGAGACAACAACAGAGGAAGAAGATTACGAATATTATATTCTGAATGTGAAGCTCAGAAATAAGGGCTTGAACAGTGTGATTTCAAATTCCGGCTTGTCGGAAGATGATATGGAGCGATATAGAATTTTGCTTCAGACAAGGGGCAACAGACCGGATATTTTCGGAAATGACATTTACGCCACCCCTGGCGGCGAGTACACCGATTATGATATTCCGGGCGAAGCGCTGACAGACACAAGATTTGCCAATATGATTCGGGAAGCTGAAAAATATCTGGGATACCCGTATGTGTGGGGCGGCAGCAGCCCGTCTACCTCCTTTGACTGCTCCGGATTTGTTTCCTATGTAATCAATCACTGCGGAAACGGTTGGAGTGTTGGTCGTTTGACCGCAAACGGTTTGATGGGCGTATGCGACATTATCCCGAAAAGCTCTGCCAAACCGGGAGATTTGATTTTCTTCCAAGGCACTTATGATACCTCCGGTGCATCACACGTTGGTATCTATGTTGGCAATGGTATGATGATCCACTGCGGAAACCCCATTTCCTACGCTTCTATCGAATCGAATTACTGGCAACAGCATTTTTACTGCTTCGGCAGAATCAGAAACTAAAGGAGGGATGGCGATTGAGTGCCAAGTTAGACAGAATAGGTGCAGACCTTGAAAAAGCCCGTAAGAAACGGGCAGAATGGGATGCTAAGGTGAAAGACCTGGAACGCAGATACCGTGAGGAGGAAAATTCCGAAATCCATGAGATGGTTCATGCTGCGAACCTGAATCCCGAACAGCTTTCCGAGCTGCTCCGTATGTTTGCTGCGGATATGGCTCCGAAGCCTGATACGATCAATACTATGAATGAGGAGGAAACGCAGAATGAGATTTAAGAAAATTGGAGCCGCATTGCTGGCGTGTGCAATGTGTTTTGGCGTGTTTTCTACAACGGCATTTGCCTATGTAGATGAAAGCGTAGCGACTGAAGAACCTGCGGTCGAAGAAAAAGTTCCCGAAACAGAGCCGGAGGAGCCGATGCTACCGCTTACTCCCGACGGCAATCTGACTTTGGTTGATGACGCTGGCTCGCCTACGAAAAGCGGAAAGCAGTTCATTACCGCTGTAACCAAAAACGGAAACTACTTCTATATCATCATTGACCGTGATGATAAGGGCGAGGAAACCGTGCATTTTCTGAATCAGGTGGATGAAGCCGACCTGCTCAAGCTGATGGACGAGGAAGAAGTTGCAGAGTTCACCAAGCCGGTTGAGGAAACAAAGCCGGAAGTAGTTGAAACAGTTCCTGAAATTACAGAACCGACACCGGAGGAAAAGCCGAAATCCACAAATATGCTCCCGGCGATTCTTACTCTGATTGTGCTTGCCTGTGGTGGTGGATTCTTCGTATTTAAGAAAGTCCAGGAAAAGAAGAAGGCACAGGAAGCGGCAAAGCCTGACCCAGATGCTGATTATGTGGACGATGACGAGGACTATGGGTACGATCCGGAGTTTGAG
>NZ_JBBMEK010000192.1:0-6422 GCF_040096555.1 Coprococcus intestinihominis
ATATGCTTTCAAAGATTTTTTCAGTGCTTATCGCATTTGTATGGCTGATGGTAGGCATTGCGTCTTTTGAGTATATGGCGCATGAGAAGAATGAACAGCGTTTTTATTGTTTTTACCTGGTTGTAGGCGGTGTCCTGTCGGCGCTTGCTTTTTCGGGCAATCTGCTGACAATGTATGTTTTTTATGAAATGATGACTTTGACATCTATGCCGCTTGTTATGCACAACCTGAGCCATGAAGCAATTATGGCAGGGTTGAAATATCTCTTTTATTCAGTAGCAGGTGCTTTTATGGTGCTTTTTGGATTTTTCCTGTTCAATGCAGAGGGAAGAGTACTGTATTTTGCACCGGGCGGTATTATTAATGAACCGAATCCGTCTGGTATCATGTTGTTTGCTGTTTTTCTGATGATTATCGGATTCGGCACAAAAGCAGGTATGTTCCCGATGCATGGATGGCTGCCGACAGCCCATCCGGTGGCTCCGGCTCCGGCCAGTGCCGTATTATCCGGTGTCATTACAAAAGCAGGTGTTCTTGGTATCATCCGATCGGTTTATTATGTGGCAGGGCCGGATATGATTAAAGGTACATGGGTGCAGTATACCTGGATTATTTTGTCTATCCTGACTATCTTTATGGGGTCCATGATGGCTTATAAGGAGAAGGTGCTGAAGAAACGTCTGGCTTACTCAACAGTCAGTCAGGTATCTTATATTCTGTTTGGCTTGTCGGTGATGCAGCCGATCGCTTTTGTGGGTGCGTTGATGCATGTGATTTTCCATTCGCTGGTCAAAAATACGCTTTTTGTATCCGCAGGTGCGATTATCTGTAAGACAGGAAAGACAAAGGTGCGTCAGCTTGTAGGAATCGGCAAGGAGATGCCGGTGACCATGTGGTGCTTTACACTTGTGTCTCTGACATTGATCGGTATTCCGCCGACAAGTGCATTTGTCAGTAAGTGGTATCTGATTTCCGGTGCATTGGATTCGGGTATTCCGGGACTTTCATGGGTTGGTCCGGTTGTCCTGCTGATCAGTGCATTATTGACAGCCGGTTATCTGCTGACGATTTCTATCAAAGCATTTTTCCCGGGAGAAGATTATGATTATACGAAACTTGTAAACCATGAACCGACATGGCGGATGCTGCTGCCGATGGTTGTGATGACAGCGTTGGCAGTTATTCTTGGCATCTGGCCGTCGGGTCTGATGAAAATATTTGCAGATATTGCTGCATCAGTACTTTAAGGGAGGAGAAGAAGTATGCCATCTTATTTTATACTAGTACCGATTCTGCTGCCTGTGATCGTGGGTATTCTGCTGCTGATCTTTCCAATTGAGGATGCAAAGAAACGAAATATTTGTATTGAAATTGTGGTTGTTCTCAATACCATCCTTGTTCTGTGGCTTCTGACACACCGTCCGACAGAAAGCTTTTATATGTTCTCGCTGGGGGCACGTCTGCCGCTGACACTGAATATTGATGGTTTGTCCATGTTCTTCGGCGGTCTGGTGGCCTGTCTGTGGCCCTTGGCTTCATTATATGCCTTTGAATATATGAAGCATGAGGAACGTGTCAATACATTTATGGCTTTTTATACGATTACATATGGTGTGACACTTGGCGTTGCTTTTGCAGGCAATATCATTACCATGTATCTCTTTTATGAATGCCTGACAATGGTGACATTGCCGTTGGTGATCCACACGATGACCCGAGAGGCCAGAAAGGCAACAAGACAATATCTGTATTACATGATTGGCGGTACGGCTTTTGCTTTTATAGCCATTGTGTTCTATTCATTATTCTGCAATGATATTGCTTTTGTTCTTGGCGGCAATCTGAATCTTGCGGCCATCAGCAATCATATGGATATTGCGCTGTTGGTCTATGTCTTTGGCTTTTTCGGATTTGGTGTCAAAGCAGCGATTTTTCCGTTCCATGGATGGCTGCCTGCAGCCTCTGTGGCACCAACACCTGTAACAGCGCTGCTGCATGCAGTTGCGGTTGTTAAGTCCGGTGCCTTTGCCATTATGCGTCTGACTTATTATTGCTTTGGTACAGAGGCACTTCATGGCACCTGGGCCCAGGTTGTTGTTTTGATCGCAGCGCTGATCACGATCACTTATGGTTCTACACTGGGTGTCAGAGAAACACATTTCAAACGAAGACTGGCTTATTCGACAATCAGTAACCTTTCCTATATTCTTCTGGCAGTAGCGACTATGTCACCATTAGGCCTGATCGCCGGTCTCAGTCATATGGCTGTTCATGCCATTATGAAGATCAGTGCTTTCTTCTGTGCCGGTGCAGTTATGCATCAGACTGAGAAGAATTATATCTATGAGCTGGATGGTCTGGGCTTTGAGATGCCGGTGACGTTTATGGCGTTGTTTATCTCTGGTCTGTCGCTGATGGGCATGCCGCTTTTTGCGGGGTTTGTAAGTAAATGGAACATCGTTCATGCATTGCTTGAGCATGAATCGATGATTGGTTATATCAGTGTACTTGTTTTGCTTTATTCGGGTCTGATGACGGGTATTTATATGCTGACGATTATCGTCCGTGCATGGTTCCCGCATGTCGGTTATCATAAGGATCTGGTAGAAGAGTTCAGGGATCCGAACTGGCTGATGAAGGGACCGCTGGTTATCTTTTCCGTTTTAACAGTCGTGATTGGTTTTTATGCACAGCCGCTGCTTGATTTTATTCAGAAAATTGCTGTTGGCATTTATTAACAGGAGGGACATAGAATGATTGGTAATCCGATTTTATTGTTATTGGTTGTTGGTCCCATGGCAGCAGCAGTCATTGGATATCTGATTGGACGGGTGAATAAGTCTGCCAGAGATTATTTAGCAGATGCAGTAACAATCCTCACTTTTCTGGCAATGGCCTTTTTCTTCCTGACATATAAAGAAGGCCAGGAAGTATCCCTTGTGGTCCCTGAGGTGTGCGGGATGGGGCTTTCGTTCAAACTGGATGGCTTCAGGATTATTTTTGCCTCTGTGACTGCATTTATGTGGATGATGACCACAATTTTTTCAAAAGAATATCTTGCACATGCAAGAAACAGAAACAGATACTATTTCTTCCTGCTGGTAACATTCGGCGCGACCATGGGTGTTTTCCTGTCGGATGATCTGTTTACAACCTTTGTTTTCTTTGAGATTATGTCCCTTGCTTCATATGTCTGTGTCATTCACGATGAGAAAAAAGAGACAATGTATGCAGGTGCTGTGTATCTTGCCGTTGCTGTCATTGGCGGTATGGTAACACTGATGGGGCTGCTGATGCTGTATCATGCGGCGGGAACACTGCAGTTAGATGCGCTGCTTTCGGTCTGCGAAGAGATTTTCCCGGAAAATGCCAGATGGCTCTATATTGCAGGTGGCTGTATCCTCTTTGGATTTGGCGCCAAAGCGGGTATGTATCCGCTTCATATATGGCTGCCGATGGCTCATCCTGTAGCACCGGCTCCGGCCAGTGCGCTGTTATCGGGTATTATCACAAAGACAGGTATTTTCGGTGTGATTGTTATTTCCTCACGTATCTTTTTGCACAACGGATACTGGGGAATGGTCATTCTGATGTTTGGTGTGATCACGATGATGCTGGGCGGTATTCTTGCAGTCTTTTCACTGGATCTTAAGCGGACCTTGGCCTGCTCATCCATGTCACAGCTTGGTTTTATTTTTGTAGGTATCGGTATGCAGGGACTTCTGGGTGAAGAGAATGCACTGGCAGTCCGTGGTACAATGCTACATATGTTTAACCATTCAAATTTAAAGCTTGTGCTGTTTATGGTAGCCGGCGTGGTTGTTATGAATCTGCACAAATTGAATCTTAACGATATCAGGGGATTTGGACGTAAGAAACCATTGCTGCTCTATACATTCCTGATGGGTTCTCTTGGTATTGGCGGTATTCCACTTTTCAATGGTTATGTCAGCAAGACATTGATCCATGAGAGCATTGTGGAGTATATCGAGCTTCTGAAGGAAGGACATGGCGCAGCTACATTTGCCTTTGCATCCGGTGCAGGCGCAACGGCATTGTTTAAAGTGATCGAATGGCTCTTTATTATTACGGGCGCCATGACGGTTGCTTACATGACAAAGCTGTTTCTTGTTCTTTTTGTAGAGAAGAACAGTGATCCGGAAATTCAGAAGAAGTATGAAGCAAAGACGAATTACTGCAATAAAGTGACAGCTGCTGTTCTTGCGATCACAGCAACCATTCTGCCAATTCTCGGTGTGCTGCCGACAATGACACTTGATAAGCTGGCTGATATGGGTCAGGGATTTATGTTTGGTGTTTCACCGCATCATGCCGTTCATTATTTCTCACTGGTGAATTTGAAGGGTGGTCTTTATTCTATTGTTATTGGTGCACTGATTTATGTTGTGATCATCCGAGGATGGATGATGGTGAAGATGAAGACAGGTACAGTTGTTTATGTGAATCGTTGGCCGGAACGTCTGGATTTGCTGGAACTGGTATATTATCCGATCGTGATGATTATTTTGCCGAATGTGGCAGCATTTATCTGCAGATGTATGGACTTCATGATGGATGGTCTCATCCTGCTGGCAAGAAAGACGACGCACCGTCAGCTTCATGGAGGCAAGAATCCGCCGAAAGGATACAGAGTGTCTTTCTGGCTGGGCGGCATATTCAATACAGTGACTTTGTGGCTGAATAAGACAATTTATAAGAAACATCCGTTAAAGAGAGATTATGTGCTTCGGTTTGCGGAAAAAGAAAGAGTTTTCAAAGATGCCAACAAGATTATTGTTGCAAGTGTATCCTTCAGTTTGCTCATGTTCGGTATTGGCATCATCATTACAGTTTTATATTTGTTCATGGTAAGATAAGGATGCCGGAACACAGAAATACAGTCTTTCGAGGCTGTATTTTTGTATAAAAAATATAAGCACATGTTACTATGTGCTTAAGAAGAGGAAGGTATATGAAAAAGATTTTCAGCAGACCATATCTGATGAATTCCGGCTGTCAGATATGATCTGTTGATGTTATGCAGTATATCGGAGAAATGTAAATACTGCTATCAGCAGAGCGTAAATTGCAGGTAAATTTTTTGTGAATAAAAACAAAACATGTGTTTGAAGCCCTAAATACTTCTTTCTTTTTGCTGTCAAATGCGGTATAATGAAAAACAGTAAAAAAACGGAGGAAAGCGGATATGCCAGAGAAGGATAATACCGGAATGGGAGAACGGATCCAGTCAATGGTTGAGGATGCGGTGGCTTCCATGAATTTTGAGCAGCTGAACAGGAACATCACAGGCTCTATACAGTCGGTCTTTGAAGAATTGAATATACAGATGCCACAGGGAACAGGACAAAAAGGCAGCAAGGCTCCGAATGTGAGGTATCATTATGGCACAGAGAAGACGGGAGAACGGGCAGTGACCAGATATGTTAAGAATCCGCCGGGAACGGTGACAGGACCTGTCTGTACCGCTCTGGGAGGTGTATTTACAGGAATATTTGGGCTTGCCTCCATGGTGATGTTTGCTGTTCAGAGTGCTGTTCCAAGTGCAGGACTTGCTATGGCAGGGCATATTACTTTGTACGTTACTATTCCTCTGACGATTGTCTCGGCGGTTGTGATGGCGAAGGGTATCTCTCTTGTCGGAAGGGTTCGACGGTTCCGAAGATATACGAAGCTGATCGGTGAGAGAACCTATTGTCAGGTGAAGGAACTGGCGTCGGCCGTTGGGAAGAATGAGAAGTTTGTTGTCAGGGATATTCAGAAGCTGATTGAGAATCGGGCTTTTACGAATGGACATCTGGATGCGCAGAACACCTGTCTGATGCTGGATGATGCCACTTACAGGCAGTATCTTGAGACTCAGGAGGCTTACAGGCAGAGGTCGCTGGAAGAGCAGGAGAGAAAGCAGGCGGACAGAAGTATTTTTGCATCGGATGGTATAGAGAATCCTGAACTTGTCCGGGCCATGGAGGAGGGCAGCCGTTATATCGAAGCAATCCGCAGAGCCAACGATGCCATACCGGGAGAGGAGATATCTGAGAAGCTATACAGACTGGAGGCACTGATTAAGAAGATTTTTGAAGTGCTGAAACAGAAGCCGGAACAATTGCCGAAGCTTCGCAAGTTTATGCAGTATTATATGCCGACAACGCTGAAGCTTGTGCAGACCTATCAGGAACTGGATGCACAGCCCACAGAGGGGGAGAATATCCGTCAGTCGAAGGCAGAAATAGAGAAGACATTGGACACCATTAATCTGGCCTATGAGAAATTGCTGGACAGCTTTTTCGAGGATGCAGCCATGGACATCCGATCGGACATTACCGTTCTTGAGACGATGCTGGCACAGGAAGGATTGACCAAGAATCACTTTGAGAATCAATCAGGGGGAGAATAGCCATGAG
>NZ_JBBMEK010000193.1:0-6382 GCF_040096555.1 Coprococcus intestinihominis
CGGCCTATGCCGAAGGAACAGTATTGAATATTCCTTCGAATCGGATTCTTCGTCGGAGACAGGAAGCACAGTAGTAGTGGCAGCAGCGGATGCATATTGTCCATCCGCTGCTGTGCAGTTGTATATTTTACACCGTATTGATTGACAAAAATTCATGGAAAATCTATAATTACAGCATAGCTTATAAGAATAAACGTAAAGGAGAGAATCTATTGGAGAAATTTTTAAATAAAATGGAGAGAAAATTCGGCCGCTATGCGATTTCCGGTCTGATGAAATACATCTGCGTTTTATACATTATCGGTTTATTTATCAACATTGCATCACCACAGGTTTACTATTATTATCTGAGCTTGAATCCCTATCGGATCCTGCACGGTGAAGTATGGCGACTTGTGACATTTCTGATCCAGTCACCGAATTCGAATGTGATCTTTTTTATTTTTACTTTGTATCTTTATTATATGCTTGGACAGACACTGGAGCGCGTTTGGGGGGCGTTTAGATTTAACCTGTATTATTTTGCAGGTGTTTTATTTACCATTATCGGTTCTTTTGCCGCCTATTTCATGACTGGACAGGTTTATCTCATGGATACCTATTATATTAATATGTCTCTGTTCCTGGCTTTTGCGTTTGTTTTTCCAGATATGGAGATGCTTTTGATGTTTTTGATCCCGATCAAGATCAAGTGGTTGGCTTATCTGGACATTGCATTGTTTGTCTATGAGATGGTCGTCGGCAACATCGGGACGAAGATTTCTATTGCCATGGCACTTCTCAATTTTGTAATCTTTTTCTTTGGCTTCATGAGAAAGAGAGTTTCACCGGCCCAGATGCATAGACGGGCGGCTTACAAGAAGGCGGTGAAGAAGATGCCGAGCAGACATCGCTGCGCGGTATGCGGAAGAACGGAGGAGACGAATCCGGAGCTGGAATTCCGCTTCTGTTCCAAGTGCAACGGCAACTATGAATATTGTCAGGACCACCTTTTTACCCATACCCATGTTCAGTAGAGGGGGATGCCCTTCAGCTATAAAAGATAAGCGGTTGTGTTTAATTATGATAAAAGTGGAAAGACTATCAATGATTAGCAGGAGTTAATGATGCGCTGGTATAACAAAATGTATTTGGGAGAATCCATTCAGGGAAAGAAAATGTATTATCAGTATGCGATTCAGCATACAAAACGGCTTACAGGCACCTATTGTCTGATGCCGGCTGCCTGTAAGGATGATCTGATAGATATATGTGGCAGCGACCTGCTTCGTGTATCGAAGCAGTATCCGAAGGATCAGCTGGTTATCGGACTTGCCGGCAGTTACAGGGAGGCATGTCTGCTGGCGGGAGAGATTGTGCTTGATGTTCTGAAGAAGACAGGAAGCACAGATATCAGGGCATATTTAAGAGATTCCGGAGAGAATATCTGATCGAGTTCGACTGGAAGAAACAACTGAAGCGGTCGATTGGATAATAAAGTGAATAAAGAATCTCAGTATGAAAAAGGGGTGTAGAAGTGCTGTTATTACATATACTGCTTTTCCTTCTGAAACTGATCGGCATTGTACTGCTTGTCATTCTTGGTTTGATTGTGCTGGTATTGGCCATCGTCCTTGTGACACCGATTCGATATCGAATCGGTGCTTCGAAGTATCATACAATACAGGCGGAAGGAAAGGTTACGTGGCTCTTTCGTCTGATTGAGATGGTCTTTAAGCTGGATACAGGTGCTGAAGAAGGAAAGCGTCTTCATCTGAGTTTCAGGATTGCGTGGCTGAAGCTGTATGACAATCAGAAACCAAAGGAAAAACGTATAAAACAGAAAAAAACAAGAAAAACTAAATCAAAGCCGGAATCTGAGCAGTCGGAAAAGGTAATTCAGGCAGCAAAGCCTGAACAGCCGGAGGCAAAGGTACAGCCAATAAAAACTGAACAGGCGGCTGAAATGAAGAATGAAATGCCGAAAGCGGTGCATCCGGAGAGGATATCTTCGGAGAACCTGGAAAATGAATCAGCAGCGAAGTATGAAGAGAAGCTGATTGAAGGACCGAAGGAATCTGTGGTGGAGAAAATCCTTCGTCTGGCTAAGAACGCAGCCAATAAGATCCTGTCGTTGATCCGGGGCGTTTTCTCTCTGATCTGCAGCATTTTGGGCATTCCGTCAAAAATCATGGATGGACTTGAAAAGCTTGAGAATTTCTTTACAAAACTCCGTGAGAAGAAAGAAGCGTTTCTTGCATTTTATAATGAAACACATAACCATCAATGGTTTATTGCTTTCTGGCATCGGCTGAAGAAACTATTATTTAGAATATTACCGAGGGCAGACAGATTGTATCTGCATTTTGGCTTTGAAGATCCGGCGACAACCGGTCAGGTTCTTGGCGGTTTAAGTATTCTTTATCCGATCTGCGGCGAGAAGATGGAGCTGTGCCCGGAGTTTAATGAAGAAATACTGGAAGGTGAAGTAAAATGTCATGGTCGGATCCGGCCGGTCAGTTTAGTTATATTTGCGGTTAAAAGCTTTTTAAACAAACAATTTTTTTCAATGGTGAAGCAATTTAAAGTCCTGTTAAAGGGCGAATAAGAGGATGGAGGAATTGGATATGTCAGATCACACATTTAATGAAACAGTTGAATCTCTCTTTAAAGGAATGGACAATTTTTTGACAACAAAAACTGTTGTTGGTGAGGCCATTCATGTCAACGATACATTGATTCTGCCTCTGGTGGATGTTTCATTTGGCGTCGGTGCAGGTGCATGGAGCCAGGAACATAAAAACAGTGCAGGCGGCGGTATGGGCGGCAAGATGACGCCAAGTGCGGTGCTTGTCATCAAAGACGGTTCTGTTCGTATGGTACCGGTCAACAACAATGATCCTGTCAGCAAGATTATTGATATGGCACCGGATGTGATTCATCGTTTTATGAACAAGTCAGAAGATGATGCAGCTGTGGAATCAGCGGTTGAACACATTTCAGAAGAAGAGTAGCGAGTAAGGCCGACAGAGCGTGCTTTATCTTGTTTGACAGAAGAACAGAATCGGTTAAAAAGCATAGAATAAAACAGGAGTATTCTGTAATGGGGAGTGCCATGAAAAAGATGTGTGGTTTTGTCCTGTTCTGGATAGCTGCAGGCATGACCATTATGATGTTTGTCAATTCCTGTGTATTAGGCATCTGCCTGATTATATTTTGTCTTATTTTGGCTTATAATCTGTTCTGTTCAAAATAAAAACGGAAGGCGACAAGAAAAATGAGTCAGTTAATGCAATTACAGATTGAAAATGAAAGGACTTTTTTAACATATAAATATAAAAAAGTGCAGGATATTGATGATGTGATCCTGCAGCTGCTGAATGAGGCTGATATTGAGGGCTTTGCGGAAAGCCATATGAATAAAGCAAAATCTACCGTGAATTATGATGTGACCGGATACAGGAAATGGTCAGAATTCTCATCGGACGAATTGACGCCGGAGGTGATGGCCTCTGCAATGGAGAATCTTTATCATCTTCTTGCTTATCTGGAGGATTCGTTTATTGATATTGAATATGTACTGCTGGATAAGGAATACATTTATGTCAATCCGGGCAATGGCAAATTAGTGATTCTGGTTGTGCCGTGTCAGGCAGTTGTAGATGAAGAATACACATTGACGGATTGCGTCAGACAGATGTTTGAACAGTTTACATATGGTGAAGGAGCGTGTGCAAAGCAGTTGAAATCCTGTCTTCAGCAGGAAATACATGCATTGGAAACACTGAAAGAGCTGGCTGATCTTCTGCGTACATATGATGCTGAACCGGAAGAACCTGGAGAAACTGTTTCTGATGAACCGGCAGTGCCGGAGGAGACCGTTATTCTGGAGGCAATTGAGGAGGAAGCGGATCAGATTAAAACAGAAAGTGCCAATATTGCGGCAGATGCAGAGTACATGCGCAGCCAGCTTTGGGAAGATATGCGCCATGAACTGGAGAAAGAACTGCGGGAGCAGATCCGTGAAGAAACACGCAGGGAGTTGGAAACAGAATTAAGAGAAAGTATCCGGGCAGAACTTGAAGAAGAACAGGCACAGGCAGAAACATCGGATGAGAAGATGCCGTATCTGATTAGAAAGAAGACAGGCGAGATCATTAGTCTGAATAAACAGACATTTATTATCGGAAAGCTGGATACCTGCTGTGATTACGTGATCAGGGGCAATCGGGCCATCAGCCGTCTGCATGCAGTGATCAAGTACAAAGAGGATACAGATGTTTATTTTATCGTGGACTGCAATTCGACTAATCATATTTATCTGAATGGACGGCAGATTGAGGCGGAGCAGCCGGAAACACTTGAAGATGGCATGCATATTCATCTGGCGCTGGAAGAGTTTGTTTTTCAACTGAAATAGTGAATCGGAGCTGCGAAACGTCATGTTTGCTGCAGAATCTAAAAATGACCATTTCAAACGGACGCGTGTTTGTATTGGTCATTTTTAGATTATCTGACTATAAAGATGAAAAAAAGCCCTGTTTCGTAAGAAACAGGGCTTTAAGTTTGCATATTAAGCTCTTTCAACTAATCCTGAACGTAAGCAGGAAGTACAAACGTACATCTTAGATGGTGTACCGTTCACGTTCACTTTCACTTTCTTAATGTTGGATTTCCACATTTTATTTGATCTTCTATGTGAATGAGACACCTGAATACCAAAGTGAGCTCCTTTTTCACAGATTGCACATTTTGCCATTGTAAAACACCTCCTCGTGCCAAATTAAACCTTAAATGAGACGCACAAAAACGCCTTACAGGCTTACAACAAATCAATAATAACAGATTCGACCGATAATTGCAAGTACAGATTTTATAAAATATAAAAAAATTATTTTCTTTTCGGGAAAAAGCGGTTATAATAGGTGAGTAGAACATAGAAATAATATTGGAGGTACCATATGAAGGGACGTATTATTACAGATATAGGTCAGGTTTCCGTTGATACAGATGTTATTGCAAAGTATGCAGGTATGGCAGCTGTTGAGTGCTTTGGTGTTGTCGGTATGGCAATGATCAGTGTGAAGGACGGACTGGTTAAGCTTCTCAAACGTGAGAGCATGACAAAGGGTGTCGGTGTTACGGTCAATGAAGATAATCAGATTACGATTGATTTCCATATTATTACAGTATACGGCATAAATATCGCAACGATTGCAGATAATTTAATGAATAATGTAAAATATAAAGTGGAAGCGTTCACAGGCATGAAGGTTGAGAAGATCAACATTTATGTTGAAGGCGTACGAGTGATTGACTAGTATAACAATTAAGGAGGACCCTGTTGTGGGAGTAAAGACGATTGACGCGAATATGTTGAAGAACATGTTCCTTGCAGGTGCGAAACGCATAGAATCAAAGAAAGAATGGATTAATGAACTGAATGTTTTCCCTGTTCCCGATGGAGATACAGGTACGAATATGACGATGACGATCATGTCAGCTGCCCGTGAAGTAAGTGCGCTGGCAGATCCTGATATGGAGAGCCTGTCCAAGGCAATTTCCCAGGGAGCGTTAAGAGGCGCCAGAGGCAATTCCGGTGTTATTCTGTCCCAGTTATTCCGTGGTTTTACACGCCCGATCAAAGACGAGAAAGTTATCGATAGTGTGATCGCAGCAGAAGCATTTAAGAAGGCAAGCGAGACTGCTTATAAGGCTGTTATGAAGCCGAAGGAAGGTACAATTCTTACAGTTGCAAGAGGCATGGCAGAGAAAGCAGCGGATATTTTTGATGCAACAGATGATTTGGAAGAAGGTTTTCGTCAGATCATAGAGTATGGTGATTACATGCTGAGTCTGACACCGGAGATGCTGCCGGTATTGAAGCAGGCAGGTGTTGTGGATTCCGGTGGTCAGGGTCTGATGACTGTACTGAAGGGTGCATATGACTGCCTGACAGGTGTTGAGACAGCGGATGATTTTGCAGCAGAGGTAAAACCTTCTGCACCAGCAGGCAATGCGGGCAAGATGGGACTGGATGAGATTGAAACAGCCAATATCCGTTTTGGTTATTGCACGGAATTTATCGTGATGCTTGAGAAGCCTTTCGATGAGAAGGACGAAGACGAATTTAAGGCATTTTTGGCATCCATTGGTGACTCCATTGTATGTGTAGCGGACAGTGATATTGTGAAGGTACACGTACATACCAATGACCCGGGACTTGCCATTCAGAAGGGCTTAAGCTATGGCTCCCTGACAAGCATGAAGATTGATAACATGCGTGAAGAACATCATGAACGCCTGTTCAAGGATGCACAGAAGCTGGCATCTGCCCAAGCTCAGGCGGATATGCAGGTGAAGGCAGAGAAGAAGGAAGAACCGGCCAAGGAGGCGGGGTTTG
>NZ_JBBMEK010000194.1:0-6360 GCF_040096555.1 Coprococcus intestinihominis
GCAGGGGTAACGATCAACTTCACATAATCAGCTACTTTTTGCCCCTTCAAAACTTCTGCAGCAGCGGCCAGGTCTTCAAGACGGCCGTTAGTGCAGGAACCGATGAATACCTGATCGATCGGTGTTCCTTCAAGGGTGCTGACGTCACGAATCTTATCCACCTGTGAAGGGCAGGCCATAACAGGGACAAAATCCTCTGCACGATAAGTCAGTGTTCTGACATAAACGGCATCGGCATCACCTTTTAAGCTTTTCTGGTAATCATTTAATTCAATGTCACAGTACTTGGCGGTCTTCTCATCCGGTGTAAATAAAGCACATTTGGCACCGGCTTCAACTGCCATGTTGGACATGGTCATTCGGCTGGCAACCGACATATTGTCAACCGTGCTACCGAAAAATTCAAGGGCCTTATAAGTAGCACCATCTGCGCCAAGATCACCGATCAATCGAAGGATAATATCCTTGGACATAACGTTAGCCGGAAGTTCGCCCTCGATAACGACCTTGATGGTTTCAGGCACCTTGATCCACATCGTGCCTGTACCAAGAATACTGGCCATCTCTGTATAGCCGATACCGGATGAAAATGCGCCGACACAGCCGTAGGTGGTTGTATGACTGTCAGTGCCGAAAACAACATCCCCCGGCTTCACATAGCCTGCTTCTGTCATGAGCTGATGGCAGATACCGTCGCTTCTGTGGACATGAGGCATGCCGTATTTGGCTGCAAAAGCATCACCGATGCGAAAATGTCTTGTATCATCCAGCTGGCTGGCCGGAACAAGATGGTCATAGATTAAAATGACTTTTTCCGGATCATAAAGCTTGGAAAAGCCCATTTCTTCAAATTTCTCTGCTACAAAAGGAATAAAAATATCATGGATCATGACCCGGTCTACATTGACTGTGACAATATCACCCGGTTTGACACTTTTTCCCGTATTATGTCTGATAATCTTTTCAATAATCGTCTCGCCCATTGTCTGCTCCTTTCTCCTAATCCAGTCCATTCAGTTTGCGCATGGCGCCTACAAGGCCACCGGCCTGAATAATGCGCATGAGATTTTCAGGAAGGGCAGCGATCGGATATTCTTTGCCGTTGTAATCCACATGTTTATTCATATGAACTGTGATGGTGTCACCCTCTTTGATATCGTCATAAAGATCTGGCTGTTCGATTAAAAGCAGGCCGTTGTTAATGGCGTTTCTGAAAAAGATTCTTGCAAAAGATTTTGCAATGACGCACTGAATCCCAAGTGCTTTGATAATCTCTGGTGCCTGTTCTCTTGAAGAGCCGCAGCCGAAATTCTTGCCGGCTACAATGATGTCCCCTTTCTGAATCTGTCCTGCCAGTTCAGGACGCAGCGGACTGAAAGCATACTGTTTCATATCATCGATTGTTTTCATGGCCAGATACTCTGTCGGGATAATGATATCTGTGTCGATATCGTCTCCCAATATCCATACCTTACCTGTCATATTTTCCATGTCTGTTACACCTCATCGTCATTTCAATGTTGTTATTATGTATTGTTCAACGGATTACGGAATTACTGAATATCTTCAGCTAAAGCAATTTTCCCTGCAATGGCAGATGCTGTGACTGTTGCTGCGGAGCCAAGATAAACCTTGGAGCTTGGATGTCCGGCACGCCCTTTGAAGTTACGTGTACCTGTACTGATGAGAACTTCATTCTCACCGATAACACCCTGGCAGCTGCCCCAGCAGACACTGCAGTTTGGATTCATGACAATGGCACCGGCATCCATAAAGATATCAATCAGCCCCTCTTTTAAAGCCTGTTTGTAGATTTCAAGGCTGGCCGGGACAACAAGAAAACGTACATTGTCAGCAACTTTATGCCCTTTGAGAATGGACGCACCAACACGAAGGTCTTCAATACGGCCGTTGTTGCAGGAACCAAGGAATGCTTCATCAATCTTAATACCGCGCACTTCTTCAGCCGGACAGAGATTGTCTACGAAGTCAGGTTTTGCGACAACGGGACGAATCTTGGATAAGTCAAATGTATATTCTCTGGCGTAAACTGCATCCGGATCACTGTGATAAACGGCTTTAGGCTTACGTCCGTGTTCTTCGAGATAAGCAATGGCTTTCTCATCCGGTTCAAAAATACCTGTCTTCGCACCAGCTTCAACTGCCATGTTGCAAAGCGCGATACGATCTGAAATGCTCAGTGTCTTCGCACCCTCGCCTGTAAATTCCATGACCTGATAGTTGCATCCGTTGGCACCCACGGTACCAATGATCTCAAGGATTAAATCTCTGGCATAAACACCATCAGGCAGTTTGCCGATCAGGTTGAACTTCACTGTTTCGGGCACCAGTACCCAGGATGTACCTGTAACCATACCGTAAAGGAAGTCTGTACAGCCCACACCGGTACCGAATGCACCTATGGCACCGTAAGAACATGTATGGCTGTCTGCACCGAAAATCAATTCTCCTGAACAGACATAGTTCTCCATCATGATCTGGTGGCAGACACCTTTTCCTTCCCAGAAATCAATACCGTTTTCTCTGGCAAAATCTCTCATCTTCTTCTGGGAGGCGGCTGTCTTCGGATTGTCGGACGGTACATTATGGTCAACAATAAAAACCAGTTTCTTTGGATCTGCGATATGTGGATGATTCAGCTGGTTATTGTACATATCAACGGTCAGATGTGTTGTACCGTCATTGCTCATCATTCTGTCAAGATTCACTGTATGAATATCGCCGGGACGTACACTCTCAACACCTGCGGCTGCGGCAATAATTTTCTCTGCAATTGTCATTCCCATCTTACTTGTCCTCCTCTTTGTTCAAAGAAGCGATTAAGCCGCCCTGATTTAAAATATGCTGCATATACTCCGGAAGCTTGGTACATGTATAGGTCTTGCCATTGGCTTCAACCGTACCCTCAGACATATGAAGTTCCATGGTGTCTCCTGTCTGAACATCATCTGGAAGATCTTTACAGACAATGGCCGGAAGTCCGATATTAATGGCATTTCTGAAAAAGATTCTGGCAAATGATTTGGCAATAACAGCCTTTACACCAAGGGCTTTTAAAACGCCAGGTGCCTGTTCTCTTGAAGAACCGCAGCCGAAGTTCTCCCCGGCTACCACATAATCATCAGGTTTTACCTTCTTTGCAAAATCAGGATCTTGAGATTCGAAAGTATGGGCTTTCATTTCCTCCAGATTCGGCAGCAGCAGATACTGGGATGCAATGATCTGGTCTGTATCAAGGTCGTTATAAAATTTAAAGATTGTTCCTTTATCCATCATGAAATTTCCTTTCTGTTCTTGTCACTCTGCTACTATTCTATCACAGATTGGTGTATAAGAAATATGCATATTTTAAATAGAAGCTATAACTCATTATTATAGCTAGAGATGTTGTTATACCTTGATTTTACAGTGTTTTTCAAAACATTTGTTGCTTCAACTTCTTTGCAACAACAATTCAAATATATCCGGAAATATTTTGAAGAAATACTAAATAAAATTTGTGTTTTATCAGGGTGCTAAAAATTGCCTAAAATCAAGGTTTTCGCTCTATTTTGATAATAAAAAAGACCCTGTGGGTCTGTATTGCTACAGACCTACAAGGTCAATTTTTACGTTTGGACAATTTTTAGATTGGTTGGCAATTTTACTCTTTAACAGGATATTTTGCTTTCCCCTCTAACATCTGTATTATTTCGCCTCTGCCATTTTTATCGCACTCTGGGCTGCTGCCAATCTTGCAATTGGCACTCTGAACGGTGAACAGGATACATAATCCAAGCCAAGCTTATTGAAGAATTCCACGGATGACGGATCACCGCCATGTTCGCCGCATACACCGATATGCAGTTTCGGATTAACCGGACGGCCAAGGTCAATAGCCATCTTCATCAGTTTGCCAACACCCTTCTGATCTACCTTTGCAAATGGGTCACTCTCATAAATCTTGGCATCATAGTAAGCGTTTAAGAACTTGCCTGCATCATCTCTTGAAAATCCGAAAGTCATCTGTGTCAAATCATTGGTTCCGAAACTGAAGAAGTCTGCCTCGGATGCAATCTCATCCGCTGTCAGTGCTGCTCTCGGAATTTCAATCATTGTACCAACTTCATATTTCAGATCAATACCAGATGCTTTAATTTCTGCATCCGCTGTTTCTACAACAGTTTTCTTGACATATTTTAATTCCTTGATTTCGCCTACCAGCGGAATCATAATCTCAGGCACCAGTGTCCATTCAGGATGTGCCTTCTGGACTTTGATGGCGGCACGGATAACTGCTCTTGTCTGCATGACAGCAATCTCAGGATAGGTGACACTTAAACGGCAGCCGCGGTGTCCCATCATCGGGTTGAATTCATGGAGTCCCTGAATGATGCCTTTAATATGATCAATGCTCTTGCCTTGAGCTTTTGCTAATTTCTCAATATCCTCTTCCTCTGTAGGAACAAATTCATGCAATGGCGGGTCAAGGAAACGAATCGTTACCGGCAGTCCTTCCATGGCCTCATAAATCTGTTCAAAGTCATCCTGCTGATACGGCAGAATCTTCTCAAGCGCTTTTTCGCGTTCATCCTTCGTCTCTGCACAGATCATTTCACGGAAAGCATCAATTCTGCCCTCGCCGAAGAACATATGCTCGGTACGGCAAAGACCGATACCCTGTGCACCGAGTTCACGGGCTTTTCTGGCGTCTCTAGGCGTATCTGCATTGGTACGAACACCCATAGTGCGGTACTTGTCCGCCCAACTCATAATACGTTCGAATTCACCGGCAATAGTTGCATCAACGGTTGGAATAATACCTGCATAAATCTTGCCTGTTGAACCATCTATGGAAATAGCATCACCTTCGTGATATTCTTTGCCACCGAGGGTAAAGCGTTTATTCTCTTCATCCATGACGATATCGCCGCATCCAGATACACAGCATTTACCCATACCACGGGCCACAACCGCTGCATGGGATGTCATACCGCCGCGAACAGTCAGGATGCCCTGAGCTGCCTTCATGCCTTCGATATCCTCCGGGGATGTCTCAAGACGGACAAGCACAACCTTTTCACCCCGATCTGCCCATTCTTTGGCATCATCTGCCGAAAATACAATCTTGCCGCAGGCAGCACCAGGAGAAGCACCAAGGGCTTTACCGATTGGAACGGCATTCTTTAAAGCGGCCTGGTCAAACTGTGGATGAAGCAATGTATCAAGGTTACGCGGGTCAATCATGGCCACTGCCTTTTTTTCGGAAATCATGCCTTCATCCACTAAATCACAGGCAATCTTAAGTGCAGCCTGAGCGGTACGTTTGCCGTCACGAGTCTGCAGCATATAGAGATGACCGTTTTCAATAGTAAATTCCATATCCTGCATATTTCTGTAATGGTCTTCAAGTTTATGGCAGATACCTACAAACTGGTCATAAACATCCGGCATAATCTCCTGCAGATGAGAAATCTTCTGTGGTGTACGGACACCGGCCACAACATCTTCACCCTGGGCATTCAGAAGGAATTCACCCATAAGACGATTCTCACCGGTTGCCGGATCACGGGTAAAGGCAACACCTGTACCGGATGTCTCTCCCATGTTGCCGAAAGCCATCATCTGTACATTGACAGCAGTTCCCCATGAATATGGAATATCATTGTCCATACGGTAAACATTAGCTCTTGGGTTGTCCCAGGAACGAAAAACAGCTTTGATGGCATAAATCAGCTGATCTGTCGGATCATCCGGGAAGTCTTTGCCGACTTTCTCTTTATATTCGGCTTTGAACTGGTCTGCCAGTGCGTGCAGATCATCAGCTGTCAGTTCGATATCCAGCTTGATGCCCTTTTCAGCCTTCATCTTGTCAATGAGCTCTTCAAAATACTTCTTGCCCACTTCCATAACGACATCGGAATACATCTGGATAAATCGTCTGTAGCAATCCCAGGCCCATCTTGGATTGCCGGACTTCTTCGCCAGGACATGAACGACTTCCTCGTTCAATCCGAGATTCAGGATTGTGTCCATCATGCCAGGCATGGAAGCTCTGGCACCGGAACGAACGGATACAAGGAGCGGATTCTCTTTATCACCGAATTTCTTGCCGGTAATCTCTTCCATTTTTGCAATAGCTTCCATAATCTGGTCAAGAATCTCCTGATTGATATATCGTCCATCCTCATAGTACTGTGTACAAGCTTCTGTTGTAATTGTAAAACCTTGCGGAACAGGTAAACCGAGATTCGTCATCTCCGCCAGGTTGGCACCCTTGCCACCTAACAGTTCTCGCATACTTGCATTACCTTCTGTAAACATATAAACCCACTTGCGCATTATAAATCCCCCTTAAAT
>NZ_JBBMEK010000195.1:0-6357 GCF_040096555.1 Coprococcus intestinihominis
GTTTTTATATGTTTGTTTAGCGTTTTAACAGCGATTATTTTTTATAAGGGATATAAGGACATGCAATATCAGCAGCAGATTTCTGATATGAATTTTGAAATGCTGAAGAGACAGTATGAGATGATTCAGAAGATGTATACAGAGAAAAGAATGATGCTGCATGATGCTGTTCATCAAGATGTGCTGATATTGGAATATTTAGAGAATGGCAAATATAGAGAAGCACAGACATATTTTGAAAAGAAGATCGCAGCAACTAAAAAGAAGAGTAAAAACAGATATACAGGGATAGAAGTGTTAAATCTGATGCTGAATTATGAGATAGAACAGGCAGAGGAAAAGACAATTCGTGTAAACTGTGCTGTTGAGGCGTATCATTGCCCCGTGGATGAAACTGAGTTATGTATTATTATAGGTAATTTATTTGATAATGCTATTGAGGCAGTCAAAGATCTTCCGGATGAACAGAGACAGATTGATTTCTCTATACAAAATCCCAATGGTATTTTCCGTATAGAAATATCAAACCCTTATGAGGGTGAGAGAAGAAAGATAGAATATCATTATCTGACCACGAAGAAGGAAAATACAGAAATGCATGGGTTGGGGTTAATGAGTGTTCAAAAAATTGTGGAAAAGTATGACGGATTAATAGAAATCAGTGACGAAGATAATGTGTTCAGGGGTGTTGTTACATTTTATGATGAAGAGGTGAAGGATAGTGCAGGAACTTGAATTAGCAAAAGGTTTGTTAGAGGAATTAAAACATATTGAAAAATTACAACAAAATGTAAAAGAATCTGAATCAGATGATTTTACAGGACATATCGGAGGATTGTATACTTTATTGTGTTGCTAGGTATGGTAGGGTGTCTGCAGGAAAAATTCCTGTCAGACACTTTTTTTTAGGGGATTATAGATTATTATTAGAAAGAGCAAGATGGACAGTAGAGATTTATTGAAATTAATAGGTAAAAATAAAGATACACAGCAATTTTGGAAAAAATTTTTAGGCAAAGATATACTGGATGAATTGTTAAAGTATCCTGGGCTTTTGAGCATGCAGGATGTGAAACGTGCAAAGATAGCAAAAGAAGAAAAATAGTTTTTTGTTAAATGCATATTCAGTGTAAGTACAGAAAATGGATTTAAATTTGAAAGAGAAGAACGAGTTTTTGATAGTTTTTATGAGAAATTGGGTCAGTATATTAGAATTATTTTGAAACAAAAGCTGATTGCTTCACTAACAGAAAATATGATAGACAGTCTGGTAAAACAGATAGTTCAAAGAGTTTTTTTGATTCCCTTCAGATGTTTGATAGCAGATATGCATGAGAAAAAAGATGCTGGGCAATTAAATGGTCATTCAAGTGCAGAAGAATAAGAGTGGAAAAGTTATCAGATTGGTATAAGGATTTTCAGACGAAAGTCATTCAAAGTGCTTTACTGATGTATGACAAAAAGAAAGAAAACTGGAACGGGCAACTGGGACAGCCGCAGTCGAAAATAGGAGAGTTGACAGCTGAAAGAATTGCAAAGTGGGTGTTCAATGCTGCTGTTTTAACAGGAGACAAAATGGAATGGACCAGTGTCATTTATGGTAAAGATGGATGGACAAAAGCTGGAAAAGCAGATATTTATTTATACAATGGTTTAAGCGGCATATTTCTTTTCTTTGAAGCAATGTGGCAGAGGGAGTATAAAGACGCTTACTATTCAGTGGTTGAACAATTGAAAAAACAGCTATTTGAACATACAGATACTTTAATTCAGGATGACAGCAGCCATCCAAATGACAGGATGGGACTGTTTGATGGTGAAGCATCCGTTGCCTTTACATATTGGATAATGTATGAGCTTGCGGCAGAAGAAAGCTATATAGTTTACGCTAAGAAACAGTGTCAGTTTGTTTTGGATAATGATTATCAGGTAACCAGTGATGATTTAATACAGGGAAGGGCAGGAATCATTATTTTAATGCTGCTTATGTATAAGACAACACAGGATAAGATGTATCTTGATACTGCCCAGAAAGTAGGAATAGATTTGATAAAAAGTATTCAATCAAAGCATTGTCTTGCAGGCATGGCACATGGATACAGCGGTATGGCAGTGGCGATGGCTTTGTTGGGAAGCTATACAGGAGAAGAAAAGTATAAAGAAATTGTGCTGGAGTTATGTCGAAAGGAAGACCAGTTGTTTGATTGTTCAATGAATAATTGGCTTGATATTCGAGAAGGAAGGGAACATCCTAGAAATACTGTTGCATGGTGTCATGAAAGTGCAGGAATACTCGTAGCACGTGCATTGATTCATAAGATAAGTGGTTTAACAATGGATCAGCTTTTTAAGGATATTCCATTGAATCAGGTGATAGATCAAATGTGCCAGACAGAAAAAACAGATTGGTGTTTATGTCATGGACAGGCCGGTCTGTTGATAGTAGAAAGATATATTCGTCATGTCTTTGGTTATGAAGAAGAAAAATGGTATGAGAATGTGGCAAAATATTTAGATAAACGACTATCAATTGAAGATATTTTAAATTATGGCATGATGCAAGGATTAGTTGGAATAGGAATTTTCCTGTTATTTTGGGAGTGGGAAAGAGATTAAGACAGAAAATAGGCAGATAAAGGAAACGCAATTGAATCCGGCTAATTGTGTGCTATGATTGCCATACAACATAAGTAAACCACTATCCAGATGAAAGATTGGAGGAGTACGATGAAAAAGAGAAACTTTGTATGTTTGATGATTCTGATATGTGCATTGTTAACAGGCTGTCAGTCAACACCGGAACAGGATGTGATTGCGAATAAAAATGATCATCAGGTTCGTCAGACTGATGTTAGCCAGGCCGATAGTGATACAACTTCTGAAGATCAGAGTGCAGATGGTACAGAAATCGTATCAGAAGCAATTTCAGAAACATTTGATGCAGATACAGAAGGGGTGTCAATTAATGTACAGGCGGATGAAGTGAAAGCACATCCTGTACCGATTGTGTATGCTGAAGCAAAAGAGATTTCTGTAGATGATGTGAAGCGCTGGTCAAAGGCTTTTTATGGAACCGAAGATGTCTATGATGGAAGAAATGAAATGACAAAGTCAGAGATTGAAGAGGCGATTCTCTGGCGGCAACAGGCTATCAATGACAGAGAGAGTTTGATAGCAGAAGGCTATACGGAAGAAGAAGCAGATAGTGTGATTCAGTTATATAAAGATGAAATTAAAAATTTGAAAGCGCATTATTCAGAGGCAATTGACAATGATGAACGAGAAAAAACCGACTGGACATTTCGGCCGGCTTCTTATTATATGAAAGAAGAATACGATGATGATGATAATGATGAATGGGATGATATCGATCAAACAGAAAAATTAAAAGTCATTGGAGATTGTGATGGAAAACGTGCGTATATAAGCGCCAGTAATAGATCTACACAAGATTACCAATTACATACGCTGATGTTTTATTGGGAAGATGAAGACGATGGTGTGTTAGTGGGGAGTGCACCTTCATTGAGCCAGGAAGAAGCGATTCAGATGACGGATGAGAAGCTGAAAGAACTGACAGATGGCACATGGAAAGTAAATAACGTCTGGTCAAATCATAATCAATGGCATATTCGATATATTCCGATTTTAAATGATGTCCCTTGTGTATACAGCGATATTGGATATACGTCAGAAGATGCCTATGCAGCCAACCTGGAATATGAACAGATTGATTTTACACTGACGGATGATAAGATTGTGTCGGCAGAATGGGATTCACCGATGCAGATCACATCAACAGAAGATCAGTCGGCGACTCTGTTGTCTTTTAATGATATTTATCAGGCATTTAAAAATTATATGCAGGTCAAATGTACTTTGAATTCTCTTGGACTGGCGACAGATGATCCGGAAGAAGATGGCGTGGCAGGTGTGCAGGCCTATGCAAACATTACAGATATCAGTCAGATGTACTGCCGTGTCAAGGTGAAAAATACAGACCAGTCATATCAATATGTACCAACGTTTGTTTTCAGTGGCTATACAAGCCAGGGCGATTATAAAGAAGACGACTGGGTGAATCAATATTGCGTGGTCAATGCCATTGACGGGACGATCATCAATACCTGGCTGGGATATTAAGAGAAGAGGGAAATGTTAGTATACGATAGAAAACAAATCAGCCGGATGCAGAAAATAATCATTCCGGCTTTGGTTTTTACAGCGATTGTGTTGATGGGCAACATGGATACGCTCATGGCTGATTGGACGCAGTCTGAGCCCTTGGAGAGGGGAAAAACGTTGACATTGATTCTGCAAATGCTGACAACAGGCAATGCACTGTTAGTGGCTCCTGTTATGTGTGCCTTTCCATACAGTGCAGCCTGCATCGATGAAATCAGATCCGGCATGTTTAAAAATATTCTCTACAGGACAGATAAAGCAAGCTATATTCAGTCAAAAGCGATGGCCTGTCTGATATCCGGAGTAATGACTTTGATGGCATCGGCACTTCTTGTTACATTGATCAGCGTCGTTTTATTGCTGCCACGGGAGACAACGTCGGTCATCGGCGATGTGGCTGCTTCACCGGAAAATATACAGAGTCCATTGATCCGGCAGCTGATCGGACTAATCTTTCGCTATGGTTGTTTTGGTGCTGTCTGGTCTCTGGTGGGGATGCTGTTGTCACTGGGCACCTTCAATCGTCTGATGGCATGGATCGGACCATTTATTGTAGATTATTTGCTGGAAATCCTATATGAAAGATATTTTGATGGCCTGAAATTGTTCTATCCGAAGGAATGGCTGGTGATGAGCTGGAATTGGCCGCTTGGTGACTGGGGAATCTGTCTGTGGCTGCTGCTTCTGGCAGGAATGATTTATCTGGTGGTAAGAAGAACAGGGATGAGGTGTCTGGAACGTGTGGTATAAAGGAAAAATGGTGCTGTCGGTGGCTTCCTATAATTTCCTCCGATGGCACAAAAATGCAAGGGTTGTAACCGCCTTTCTGCTGGATTTTATTCTCTGTTACCTTCTGACAGACAAAGCGGTACAGTTTGCCCTGGAGCGGGACACAACCATGCAGATTTTTGAAGCTTTCATATGGACATTTGGAGACAGCAATGCGATTTTGCTTGTGTCACTGCTGTTGTTGATTTTATTTGCGGATATGCCCTTTATCACCACGGCAACGCCTTTTTATCTGATGCGGACTACAAGGCGTGTGTGGGTTGTGGGGCAGATGGTGTATGTGGCGCTGGCAACGCTGCTTTTTATGGTATTTACACTTTTTTCCACGGTGGTGCTGACCATGCAGAATGCTTTTGCAGGCAACCGGTGGAGCCGGACAGCGGCGGCACTGGCTTATTCCGGCAGCGGCAAAGAACTGAATCTGCCGTCAGCGGTGAAAGCTATCGAGATGAGCCGGCCATGGCAGAGTATGCTCTGGGTATTGGCACTGATGCTTTTGTATACATTGGTGATGGTTCTGGTAATGCTGCTGTTTAATATATGGAAAGGACAGATATCGGGGATTGCAGCGGTGATTTCCTTCAGCTGTTACGGTCTGCTGCTGAATCCGGACAATATTAAGAAGGTGCTGCATCTGCCGGATCAGTTAAGCTACAAGGCCAGAGTGTTGGTGGGGTGGATATCGCCCCTGAATCAGGCAACCTTTTATATGCATAATTTTGGCTATGATAAGCTGCCAACATTGGGACAGACTGTGGCAATCGGCCTTGCTTTACTGGCAGTATTGTTGATATTAACCATATGTGCCATTCGTCGGTATGCATTTTCATTCAGCGGAACGGAGGGAAAATAATGCGTGATGTGATCAGGGTCATGGATGTGAGCAAAAGTTTTGGCGAGGAGACCGTGCTGCATCATATCAGTTATGATTTTAAGGAAGGCCGGATTTACGGCATTGTGGGCAACAACGGCAGCGGCAAGACCGTGCTGATGAAATGTATCTGCGGATTTCTGATTCCGGATTCCGGTGAAATTACCGTGAATTATAAGCGAATCGGCAAAGATATGGATTTTCCCCAGGATACGGGAATTATTATTGAGACACCGGGATTTCTGCCGAATCTTACAGGCATGAGAAATCTTGAACTGCTGGCATCTCTTCGCAAAAAAATTGACAAAAAGGCAGTGGCAGAGGCCATCCGGGCAGTAGGATTGGATCCGGAGATGAAGAAGCCTGTCAGCAAGTATTCCCTTGGCATGAGGCAGCGCCTTGGCATTGCACAGGCACTGATGGAGGATCCCTCCCTGCTGATTCTGGATGAGCCCTTTAACGGCCTGGACAAGCACGGTGTCAGTCAGATGCATGAACTGATACTGGTTCAG
>NZ_JBBMEK010000196.1:0-6325 GCF_040096555.1 Coprococcus intestinihominis
CTGGGCAGCAAAATGGACACGGCACTTGGAGAATTGGATGATGAGTATAAGGATTATCTTTTAATGACCTATTCCATGCTGAAGGATAAGTCTATATTGAATACAGGTGATCTGGATGATAATGACGAAACGCTGGCTAAATGGAATGACGGAAGCATCAGTTTTAATGAGCTGCTTGATTATGCCATCACGAAGGATATCGTCAATATCAGTGCACTGAATCTGGAGAGCGATTATCTGGATACCAATGAGATCTATCAGGCATTGATTGAATATGTGGCACAGGAACTCCCTTTATATGAAGGCTTCGAAAAAAAGGCCATTTATTATATGTTGGAGAGTGATTATATAAGCGGTACAGACATTTGTCTTTTATTGTATTCACAGCATGTACTGGAAGAGGATGATGATTATCAGGGCCTCCTTTCCGGCAGTCTTTCCGCAAAGAATTTTATGTACAATAAGATTTATAATCTTGAGATCACACCGGATATGCTGGCACTTCCGCCTTGTTCAGGTTCCTTTGTCCTGACGGATATTAATACCGGCAAAGTTAAGGCTCTGGTATCTTATCCGGGTTATGATGCCAATCAGATCAATAATGTCAGCTATTATGCATCGTTGATCAATAATTCATCATCACCTTTATATAACCGTGCGACGCAGCAGACATTAGCTCCGGGTTCAACTTTTAAACCGATTTCAGCCATTGCGGGTCTGGAGGAAGGCGTGATTGATGCAGACACTTATATCACAGACTATGTAGAGTATACAAAGGTTGTGCCGCATGCCAACTGCTGGAATTCAGCGGGACATGGCACCATCAATGTTGAACAGGCGATAGAATATTCCTGCAACTACTTCTTCTATGAAGTGGGTTACAGGCTGGGCTCGAAGAATAATACAACCGAACTGAATGATTCAACAGGTCTGGCTCTTTTAGCCAAGTATGCGAAGATGTTCGGACTGGATTCCGTCAGCGGACTTGAGCTTCCGGAGACAACCCCGAGAATTTCCGATGAGAGTGTTGTCCGTTCAGCAATTGGACAGGCAACCCACAACTATACAGCGGCTGAATTGGCACGCTATGTGACAGCTATTGCCAATTCCGGCAATTTGTATCAGTTATCCGTTCTGGATAAGATTACCGACAGTGAGGGCAATGTACTGGAGGAAAATGAACCGAAGCTGGCCAACAAGATTGAACTGAAACAGAGCACATGGGATATGGTACATACAGGTATGTATAAGGTATGTAATGAATCTTCTTACCGTTCACAAATGGGCGGACTGAAAGTGACTCTGGCAGGTAAATCAGGTACGGCGCAGGTATCAGAGAAACTGCCTAACCATGGACTTTTCATTGGTTATGCGCCTTATGAGAATCCGGAGATTGCCGCAACGCTGATCATTCCGAATGGTCATGGTTCTTCAAATGTACTGGATCTGTATGCGGATCTGATGTGTTACTATTTTGGTGTGCCGGAAAAGAATGCTTCAGATGATATATCCGGTTCGGCAACAAGAACAGCGAATATTCCGGATCAGAATATTCAGGCGGATTAATTCAACGGACATGAACATACAAAAGAAAACAATGATCTAAAAATAAAAGGATTCAATGGTTTTTGGGAGGTATGAGCATGGGAGAAGTATTTGTCATTACATCAGGTAAAGGCGGTGTAGGAAAAACAACATCAACAGCCAATATCGGTGCAGGTTTAGCTGCTGCAGATAAGAAGACAATTCTGATCGATACAGATATTGGCTTAAGAAATCTGGATGTGATCATGGGACTTGAAAACAGGATTGTTTATCATCTGGTAGATATTATCGAAGGCGGGTGCCGGATCAAGCAGGCACTGATCCGGGATAAACGTTATCCGAATTTGTTCCTTCTTCCATCCGCGCAGACGAGAGACAAGACAAGTGTTTCGCCGGAACAAATGAAAAAGCTGATCGAGCAGCTGAGAGATGATTTTGATTATATCCTGATTGACTGTCCTGCAGGCATTGAAAGAGGCTTCTACAATGCCATTGCCGGGGCAGATCGTGCATTAATCGTGACAACACCGGAGGTATCGGCCATCCGGGACGCGGATCGGATCACGGGTCTTCTGGAAGCATCCCATATCAAAAATATTAATCTGATCATTAATCGGATCCGTTTTGACATGGTAAGGCGGGGAGATATGATGAGTATAGAAGATATTGTAGATATTTTGTCACTGGATCTGATCGGTGTGATCCCGGATGATGAAAATGTGGTTGTTGCTGCCAATCAGGGGGAATCATTGACAGGTTATCATACGCCTGCGGGAAAAGCCTATGAGAATATCTGCAGACGTATCATGGGAGAAGATGTTCCCCTGGCCTGTTACCCTCGAAGAAAAAGCTTTTTCTTCCGGGTTGCGGATTATCTGATTCACAGATAGAAAGGAGCTGTCAGGATGTTTTCATTTCTGTTTGGAAGAAAAAGAAAGATTTCCGGTAAAGTCGCCAGCAGCCGGTTAAAGCAGCTGCTTCTGTCGGACAGAATAGCCTGTCCGACAGAGATCACAGATAGTATTCGAGGAGATATTGTATCTGCACTTAGCAAATATGTCGAAATAGACATTCAGAATATTGACATTCATATTACACAAAAGGAAAATCAGAATCGGTCCAGGTCACCGCTTCTGACTGTTTATGTGCCTTTTAAGGAAATAAACCGTCATTCGGTATGATAGGAGAAAAATGTTACAAAGAAGAAAAATATTACAGTATCACACAAATAAATATAATATCCATATGTATAATTTCAGACTGGTTTTATATGTATGGGTGCTAAGTATTATTGGTATACTCGTTATTAACAGTGCAGCCGATGGTTTCGCCGCTAAACAGCTCATAGGCTTTGTCGGTGGATCGGTCGTCATGATAATTTTTTCACTTATTGACTATAATTATATTGCAAAATTCGAATGGTATTTGTATTCTATTAATATAGGTATGTTGATTGCTGTCAAGCTTTTTGGTATTAGTGTGAATGGTGCCAGAAGATGGTTTTCATTGGGGCCTTTTGGTACTTTCCAGCCATCAGAGCTCAGCAAGGTGATCATGCTGATTATTTTTGCACATTTGATCAGTGAGCAGAAGGAGAAGATCAACAGTCTGGCAACGATTCTGAGGATTGGTATTTTATATGTGATTCCGATGTTTCTGGTTGCATGGGAGCCGGATCTCTCGACAACAATGGTTTTTGCATTTCTGTTTTGTACATTGATGTTTGTTGGCGGTATCAGTTATAAGATTATCGGTGCGATACTGGGTGCCGCCTTGCCGTTGGGCGGTATTTTGATCTGGTATATCCAGCAGCCCGGTCAGATCTTATTACATGATTATCAGCTTAATAGAGTTCTCAGTTTCCTGAATCCTTCGGATTATCTTTTGACAACCTATAATCAGCAATATAATTCCATTATGGCGATCGGCTCAGGTATGCTCACTGGTAAGGGACTTGATAATAATACGATTACATCCGTCAAGGGAGGCAATTTCATATCAGAGCCTCAGACAGACTTTATTTTCGCAGTTGTCGGAGAAGAACTGGGATTTATAGGAAGTTGTGTTGTCATAGGGCTCATTTTATTAATTGTGATCGAATGCCTGCGTATTGCAAAGGATGCAAGAGATATGAGAGGCCACCTGGTCGCATCGGGTGTTGCCGGTATTATTACATTCCAGTCTTTTGTCAATATTGGTGTGGCAACAGGCATACTGCCGAATACGGGGCTTCCATTGCCCTTCGTCAGTTATGGTCTTAGTTCATTGCTGAGTAATTTTATATGTATTGGTTTAGTTTTGAATGTTGGTTTACAGCGGAACAGGAGGTAAGTTTTTATGAACATTGGTTTAGTAGCCCATGATACAAAAAAAATGTTGATGCAGAATTTCTGTATCGCTTACAGAGGAATACTGGCGCGTAATGAATTATATGCGACAGGCACCACAGGGCGTTTAATAGAAGAAGTGACGAATCTTAATATACACAAGTTTCTTGCCGGACATCTCGGCGGAGAACAGCAGTTAGGTGCACAGATTGAACATAACAACATTGACTTGATGATTTTCCTGAGGGATCCATATACACCAAAGCGTCATGAACCGGATGCCCACGCAATTGTCAGCTTATGTGATGCACATAATATTCCGATCGCAACAAACTTGGCAACAGCAGAACTTTTGATCAAGGCTTTGGACAGAGGCGATCTGGAATGGCGTGAATTTTATAAATAACAGGTGAAGAGAATGAAGAAAATATTAGCAGCAGCCTGCATATGCAGTGTACTGTTATGCGGATGCCAGAGCCAGACAGCGTATCTGAAGCCCTATACAGTTGTGACGGCGAGTAAGACTGCAGATGCGGCTTCCATGCTGAATATAGAGGCTTGGGAAGGCTTTGCGGAGAACCTAGGTGTTGTATCGGTGGAAGACAGTGAGAACGGCATCAACCAGGAGACACTTTCACAGCTTGACGCCAAGAAAATTTTTCTGACGGGCACAACGGATAAGACGGTCATCACGGCGAAGAATATTTATACACAGATGCCGCCGGCCAGCATTACTAAGATTCTGACAGCGCTGGTGGCACTGGAGACTGTTCAGGATCTGGATCAGGAAGTAACTTTGACGGATGATGTGAATGTTGATGTCGCAGATGCACAGGTGTGCGGTTTTAAAGCCGGAGATAAGATGACTTTGAAGACCTTATTGTATTGTATGCTGATCTATTCCGGTAACGATGCAGCCAATGCCGTAGCTTCTGCAGTTAGCGGGGGAGATATACCGGCTTTTTGTGACAAGATGAATGCGGAAGCCCAGAGGCTTGGTGCAACGCAGACACATTTTGTGACGCCGAATGGTCTGGATGATCCGGATCATTATACAACAGCTTACGATCTTTATTTGATTTTCAATGAATGTCTGAAGTATGATCTGTTTAAGGATGCGATTCATCAGGCACATTATACCGCTGTATTTACACGGAATGGGCAGGAAGTGCAGCAGACGTATGACTCGACAAATTATTATCTGCTGGGCAACAAGACACCGCCCGAAGGCGTCAGCATTATTGGTGGCAAGACCGGTACAACAGATAATGCAGGACTGTGTCTGATTCTTTATGTGGAGGATGGCTCAGGAAACGGTTATATTTCCGTTTTGCTTGGTTGTCCGGATAAAGATACGCTTTATTCGAGTATGTCAAAATTATTATCAGATATTAGCAAATAAGCATTGTATTTTTAGACAATTTATACTATAATTAAGACAAATATATTTAAATTTTTTTAAATTTAAATATAATTTACGTGCATAAGCTAGGAGGAGATTACAATGATACAGATTATATCAGGTGTAAAAGGCAAAGGTAAAACAAAATTCTTGATTCAGAAAGCGAATGAAGCAGTAAAGGCTGCAAACGGCAGTGTTGTCTATCTCGACAAGAATAACAAGCATATGTATGAATTAAGCAACCGCATTCGTTTGATCAATGTTGGCGATTTCCCGATTGATACATATGATGCATTTATTGGATTTATCTGTGGTCTGATTTCACAGGACAGAGATCTGGAGCATATGTTCTTTGATAGCTTCCTGACAATTGCAAGCGTATCTGATGATTATGTTGGCTACGTATTATCTAAACTTGCAGATGTATCAGAGAAGTTCAATGTAGATTTTACGATCAGTATTTCCATTGATGCGGATAATATTCCAGAAGAGTTTAAGAAGGATATCGTTATCTCCTTATAATTTGGATATTATATCATGATTTAGAAGAAAACAGCAGAAGTACTTAAGTGGTATTTCTGCTGTTTTTGTTCTGTATGGAGCCATTTCATTTCCCCGGAAAAGGATTAATTTGTCCTGAGTTTCCAGAAAAGGATCAGGGAATAAATACCGGCAATGCCCACAACGGCAAAAATAATCCGGGTCACGGCAGTGAGTGTGCCGAAGAAGTAGCTGATCAAGTCAAATTCAAAAAAACCGATGAGTCCCCAGTTAATAGCTCCAATGATGATCAGTATCAGAGCTGTAATGTCAAGCCAGTTCCTTTCCATGTCAATTCCTCCTTTCGCGAAGCGGCATGATATCATTATTATTGAATAAAAATTGAAGATTATGTGTACTTTATGATAATTTTGTGAAAAAGGCTTCCAATATAAGTCAAAAAAAGATATAATTAATGAATGCAGGTATTTATGAAGGAGGAAAAAACAGTGTTTTATCCCTATTCCAGCTGGCTTAAACAGCGCTATGGAGAAAAGGTTTACAAGCTTCC
>NZ_JBBMEK010000197.1:0-6251 GCF_040096555.1 Coprococcus intestinihominis
CCGGGTATTTGCCGAAGATGCTTCTGAGATCATGCAGGAAGCGGAACAGGCACTTTATGGCTGTGACAGTCTTCTTTCCTGGAGAGAGGAAGGGTCATTAGCATACAGATTTAATACGGAGCATCAGGCAGATATGTCTGAGATGAAAGAAGTATTTGAAGATGCCCTTCAGGTCAGTAAAGACAGTCAGGGCGCATTTGATCTCACTGTTTTACCGCTTTCACAGCTTTGGAATTTTGATAAGCTCGGGGACAGTGATTTTGATGTGTCAACAATGAAAGTCCCGGATAAAGAAGATATTGCACAGGCAATGGCGAAAGTGGATTATACTCAGCTGAAGTATGATGATGCGACCGGGATACTTACTACAGAAAATCCGGATATTCAGATTGAATTAGGTGCCATTGGCAAAGGCTATGCTATCGAGCAGGCGAAGGATGTTTTGAAACGTTCTGATGCATCAGGCGGGATGGTTTCGGCCGGCAGTTCCATTTATGTCTGTGGAACAAAGAAAGATGGCAGCTGGTTCAGAGTAGCTTTAAGAGATCCCCGTGGTGATGAAAATTCAGCGATCGGGGTGCTTACCTTGTCGGATACGACGATATCCACATCCGGCGATTATGAGCGCTATTTTGAAAAGGATGGTGTGAGATATCACCATATACTGGATCCGCGGACAGGCTATCCGGCTGACAGCGGACTGATGCAGGTAACGATTATCTGTGATGACAGTGTGATTGGAGATGCACTGTCGACGGCATGTTTTGTCCTTGGTCTGGACAAGGGCATGAATCTGGCAGCAAAATATGGTGTTAATGCGATTTTTGTTGATACAGATAAGAATATCTGGTACAATAACCCGGATGTCTTGAATTATTTTGAGTTTACAGGAAAGGATTCAGGATATGTTTTAAATGAATATAATCAGGCTCGCAGTTAAGGCTGTGGACTGGTTTATATAATAAAGTTTTGCGGACGAAAGTCCAAAAATATCTAGAGGAGGATTCAAATGGCAAAACAATCAAGTGGACTTCTTGGCAGTTTAGGATTTGTTAAAAGCCCTGGAGCACCCGTACCTCACAGAAAACATACCAGTGCTTGTCAGACAGTTGAGATGCCGGTACCGGCAACTGTAACTATCGTTATGTCACAGCATATTGGTGCACCTTGTACACCATGCGTTAAAGCAAAGGATCAGGTGTTTGTAGGTACGCTTGTAGGTGAAAGCACTGCATTTATGTCAGCGCCGATACATTCCAGCGTGTCAGGTACAGTCAAAAAAATTGACACAGTTTTAATGCCGAATGGTACAAAGGCACAGGCAATCGTCATCGATACAGATGGTGAACAGACTGTTGACCCGGCTATTCAGCCACCAGTAGTGAATTCAAAAGAGGAATTTATTGAAGCTGTTAAACAGTCAGGTCTTGTAGGTCTTGGTGGTGCCGGTTTCCCAGCACACATCAAGTTGAACCCTAAGGACAAGATTGAATATCTCTGCATCAATGCGGCAGAATGTGAACCTTATATCACAGCCGATGTCAGAGAGATCATGGAGAACCATGAGAACGTTCTTTACGGTATCAGCCAGGTTATGAAATACGTCGGTATCGACAAGGCTTTGATCGGTATTGAGGACAACAAGCCTGAAGCAATCAAGCTGATGCAGGAGAAGACAGCACAGATGAGCAATGTTGAAGTTGTGACATTACCTTCACGTTATCCACAGGGTGCTGAGAAAGTTCTTATTGAACAGTGTACAGGACGTCAGGTGCCTCCTGGCAAACTTCCATCCGATGTGGGATGTATCGTTATGAACGTTGCATCTGTAGGTTTCCTCGGTGGTTATCTGAAGAATGGTATTCCGTTGACAACAAAGCGTGTCACTGTTGATGGTTCTGCAATTACAGAAGCTAAGAACGTCAGAGTTCCGATCGGTGCTCCGATTAAAGATATTATTGCATTCTGCGGCGGATACAAAGGTACACCGGCCAAACTGATCAGTGGTGGTCCTATGATGGGTACTGCATTGATGACCGATGACTTCCCTGTTCTGAAACAGAACAATGCTTTCCTTGCTTTCGATGAAGCAGAAGCTAAATCCCTTGAACCGACAGCATGTATCAGCTGCGGTCGCTGCGTCAATGCATGTCCTATGAATCTGATGCCTACAAAGCTTGAGGCTGCTACTATCTACAAGAGAGTAGACGACCTGAAGAAGTACAGTGTCATGACATGTATGGAATGCGGCTGCTGTGCATTCGTATGTCCAGCAAACAGGAAACTCGTTCAGTCTATGAGAATTGGTAAAGCCATTCTTCGTAATGCAGGAAAGTAGGTGTACATAATGGATGGTAAATTAATTGTTTCTTCATCACCTCATATTTCGAGTCCGGTGAAAACAAAGAATATCATGCTTGATGTTATCATCGCATTGATTCCTTCTTTGATTGCATCAATTTATTTCTTCGGACCGAGAGCTGCTGTGATTGTTATCGCTTCAGTAGCAACTTGTGTGATTGCTGAGTATATCTGCCGTAAAGTCATGAAACGTGAGCAGACAATCGGTGATCTCAGTGCAGTCGTAACTGGTATTCTTCTGGCATTCAACCTGCCTTCAAGTGTACCGATCTATGTGCCGATCATCGGTGGTCTGGTAGCCATTGTTATGGTTAAGCAGATGTTTGGTGGTCTTGGTCAGAACTTCGTTAACCCGGCTCTGCTGGCACGTATCATTCTGATGAACTCCTTCCCTGTACTGATGACAACATGGTATCCATCAGGTAACTTTGGAGCTGATACAACAGCAATGGCTTCACCGCTTGCGAATATCGCATTGGGCAAAGTAGATGAACTGCCATCTTACTGGGATATGTTCATCGGTAACATTCCTGGATGTTTGGGTGAAACAAGTGCCTTGGCACTTCTGATTGGCGGTATTTATCTGATCGCCAGAAAAGTTATCTCCCCGATCATCCCTGTAACTTATATCGGTACAGTATTTGTTCTGTCTGCAATTCTCGGACAGGATCCTGTTGCCCAGATTCTCTGCGGTGGTCTTTTCATCGGTGCAATCTTTATGGCAACAGACTATGTAACAAGCCCTCTGACGAATAAAGGCAAATTCATCTACGCTCTTTGTTGCGGTATCATCACTTGCCTTATCCGTGTATTTGCTTCCCTTCCGGAAGGTGTATCTTACTCAATCGTTCTGATGAACATCATCGTTCCTCTGATTGAGAGAGCTACAGTTCCTAAACCGTTTGGTACTGTAAAGGAGGCTAAGTAATGAATTTTAAATCAATTGGTATTCCTACAATCAAATTGTTAGTTATTGCAGCTGTTATTACAATACTTCTGTTCCTGACAAATAATACAACAGAAGCAAAGATTGCTCAGAATCAGGCAGATGCGAATGTGGCTTCCCGTAAGGAAGTTCTTCCGGATGCTGACGATTTTGATGAGAAGACAGTGACTGTTGACGGCGTAGAGTATACATACTATGAAGCCAAGAATGGCGCAGGTTATGTATTCTCCGGTTCCAATAAAGGTTACGGCGGTGCGGTAGTTGCCATGGTTGGTATTTCTTCAGATGGCAAAGTTGTTGGTGTCAAAGTTACAGAAGCTGCTGATGAAACACCTGGTCTTGGTGCAAAATGGGTCGCAACAGATGCATCCGGTGATGAGAGACGTGCTCAGTTTATCGGTGATATCCCTGAAGGCGGTTCTTTTGCAGTTAAAAAAGACGGCGGTAAGATTCAGGCGGTAGCCGGTGCTACAATTACATCACGTGCTGTTACACATGATGTCAATGATGCGATCGCACAGTATAATGCTGTAGTAGGAGGTGCTAACTAATGGCTAAAAAAGAGAAAAGTTATGGCGAGATTCTGACAGCCGGTTTTATTAAAGAAAACCCTGTTCTTCGTCTTGTATTAGGTACCTGTCCTACACTGGCCGTTACAACACAGGCTTTTAACGGTCTTGGTATGGGTGCCGCAGCTACACTGGTACTGATCGGTTCCAATGCTGTTATTTCGTTACTTCGTAACGTTATTCCTGATAAGGTTCGTATTCCGGCTTTCATCACAATCATCGCTGGTTTCGTAACAATTATTCAGATGCTTGTTAAGGCATTTGTACCAGCTCTGGATTCAGCGCTTGGTATTTATCTGCCTCTGATCGTTGTTAACTGTATTATTCTTGGCCGTGCAGAAAGTTTTGCCAGCAAGAATAAAGTCCTTCCATCCATCCTTGATGGTCTTGGAATGGGTATCGGTTTCACAATCGCCCTTGTATTAATGGGTTCCATCCGTGAGATCATTGGTAATGGTTCATGGTTTGGTATGGTTCTCAATGATGGTAGTATGATTCAGCCTATGCTGATTCTCATCCTGCCTCCTGGTGGTTTCTTTGTATTCGGTATGTTGATTGCACTGTTCAATCGTCTTGCTGAAGGTAAAGGCAAAGAGCCTGCAACATTATCATGCTGTAATTGCCCACAGGCTGCCAGCTGTATGAAAGCATCAGAAGGAGGTTGTGAATAATGTCAATTACTGGTTTACTTTCAATTTTCCTTGCGGCCATTCTGACAAACAACTATATCCTGTCTAAATTCCTTGGTATCTGTCCATTCCTGGGCGTTTCCAAGAAACTGGATACAGCAGTCAGCATGAGTGCTGCCGTTATCGTCGTAATGGTTGTTGCTACAGCTGTTACATGGCCAATCCAGACATTATTGTTGGATCCACTTGGCCTTGGTTACTTACAGACAATCGTATTCATCCTGATCATTGCAGCACTTGTTCAATTCATTGAGACGTTCATGAAGAAGAACATGCCGCCTCTTTATCAGGCTCTGGGTGTATACCTTCCTCTGATCACAACAAACTGTGCAGTACTTGGTGTTACAACCCTGAATATCAGCTCTGGTTATAACTATATCGAATCACTGATCAATTCATTTGGTTCAGGTGTTGGTTTCCTTGTTGCCATGGTACTTTTTGCAGGTGTCAGAGGAAGACTGGAAACAGCGGATATCCCTAAATCATTACAGGGTCTGCCAATCACACTGGTATCCGCATCTATCGTAGCTTGTTCATTCCTTGGCTTCGGCGGCCTTGTAGACGGCATTTTTAAATAGGAGGGATTGGACATGTATGGTATTATTCTTGTAGCGGTTATCGCGATTATTGCAGGTCTGCTTTTGTCATGGGCTTCCATTCAGTTCGCAGTACCTGTTGATGAAAAACAGGCAGCAGTCAGAGAGGTTCTTCCTGGTGCTAACTGTGGTGCCTGCGGTTTCTCCGGTTGTGACGGCTATGCAGCAGCTCTTGCTGCAGGAACAGCAGAAATCGGTCTTTGTTCTCCTGGTGGTCCGGATGTTGCAGAAGAATGTGCAACAATCCTGGGCAAAGCAGCAGGTGAAATGGTTAGAAAAGTTGCGCTTGTACAGTGTAACGGTACTTGCTCAAATGCAGGTCAGAAACTCATCTATGATGGTGTTGACACATGTCAGGCAGTGAGCCTGATGTTTGCCGGCGACAGCACATGTGCATATGGCTGCCTTGGCCATGGTGACTGTGCAGCTGTTTGCCCTGAGAAGGCAATCATTGTTCATGACGGTCTGGCTATGATCGATCAGGACAAGTGTGTTGGCTGTGGTATCTGTGTGAAGACATGTCCGAAGCATGTGATCGCACTTGTACCATTCGAGAAGAAACATCATGTACTTTGCGTCAATACAGATAAGGGTGCAGAAGCAATGAAAGTCTGCAAGACAAGCTGTATTGGTTGTATGAAGTGTGTGAAGACTTGTGAGCATGACGCAATCCATGTTACAAACTTCAATGCAGCCATTGATTATGATAAGTGTACAAACTGCGGCGCATGTGCAGAAGTGTGTCCAAAACATGCCATCTGCTAATAGCGGGCTGTATACAGATTGTTGATTTTAAGGCGGATGTCGAAAGGCATCCGCCTTTTAAAATTTAAGAGACGACGTCAAATGAATAGTATAAAATATTGAAATTCCGGGATAATGAAAAAAACGAATCCAACTGTAAGAAAACTGAAAGAAATAACTGGCATTATTTTCAGAAATTTGCAGTAGAATCATTGATATAGAGTAAAATGAATAACTAAAAACAAAAGGGGAAAACGATGGAACAGCAGACAATATTAATTGTAGATGATGACAGAGAAATTGTACGTGTCATTGCCAAAATACTTGAACTGGAAGGATATAGGAC
>NZ_JBBMEK010000198.1:0-6236 GCF_040096555.1 Coprococcus intestinihominis
TAATCGGTCGAGGGCTTGACCAAAATGGTTCTAAAAGGCAGAGTGTTTTATGATATGCAGTTTTGAAGGTGCATGGTATTAAAAATTTAAATAGTTATATAGGGGTATAGTTTAATGGTAGAGTATCGGTCTCCAAAACCGCTGGTCCGGGTTCGAATCCTGGTACCCCTGCTAAAGCATCTGAGGAATTTCAGATGCTTTTTTATGTAATAGGAAATTCTGTTGGAATTTCCTATTACATATAAAGGCACTGCGTGCCAGAAAGCGCAGTTCGCGGAGAGGAATATATAGCTGTGCTATCCGGGAACGCGCGAAAGTGCGCGTCAGGCGCACACTTAGGTCTAATAATTTCTATATGAACAACAGAGGGCATGAGGTATCTGAATGCAACGATATAAAACGAATAGAGAGGTTTCAGATTATGAATCATTTTACAACATTCTCACAATATGAATATGTTCGGCCGGATTTTGAAAACGCCAAAGAATTGATCAGAAAATCTGTTGACAAAATCAAAAATGCCGGGACAAAAGAAGCAGTAAGTAAAGTATTTAAAGCAGTGAATGATCAGCAAAGACATTTGAGAACGATGGCGACGGTGGCTGAAATTCGCAATACTATTGATACAACAGATCCCTTTTATGAATCTGAAATGCAATGCTTTTATGAAAATATGCCGCTTGTTGATCTTGAAATGCAGGAATTTCAGAAAACAGTTCTGCAGTCAGAATATCTGGATGCATTAAAAGATGAATATGGTGAGCTGTATTTTATTCGTATGGAACGTTTAATGAAACTTGTCAGCAAGGAGAATGTCGAAAATCAGGTTGAGGAAAGCAATCTTGTACAGCTCTATCACAAAATTGCTGCAAAGCCGGTTGCACAGTTTAAAGGCGAAAAACTTAATTTTTATGGGCTGTTGAAAAAAATGCAGGATCCGGAACGAAAAATCAGAAAAGCTGCGTTGACGGCATGGTCTGATTTGTATCAGTCTATTGCAGATGATCTGAATGATATTTATACAAAGCTGATCAACAACCGGATCAAGCAGGCACAAGTACTGGGATTTAAGGATTATACAGAGATGATGTATCTTTCCATGGAGCGATTTGATTATGACCGTGAAGATGTTGCTTGCTACCGTGAGATGATCAGGCAGTTTGTGGTTCCGGTTGTTGCGGAAATATATGAGAAGCAGAGAAATCGTCTGGGAATTGATCATCTGTATTATTATGATGAAGATATGTCCTCTCCTGAGGGCAATGCCATACCTTACGGAACAACTGAGGAACAAGTGCAATTAGCGCAGAAAATGTATCATGAACTTTCAAAGGAAACAGGAGAGTTCTTTGACTTTATGGTTCAGCATCAATTATTTGATCTTGAAACAAAGCCAGGTAAAATGCAGGGGGGATATTGTACATTTCTGCCGGATATGATGGCTCCGTTTATTTTCTCCAATTTTAACAGAACTTCTGCAGATGTGGATGTTCTGACACACGAAGCAGGACATGCCTTTGAGGCCTATACGGCTACAAGAAACGGTGTGCCGGATGAGATTGCTTTTTCAACATCTGAAGTAGCGGAGATTCATTCGATGTCTATGGAGTATCTGACATATCCATGGATGGATTATTTTTTCAAAGATTCGGCCGACCAGTATAGAAAGACGCATCTTGAGGAAGGACTTAGAGTTATTCCGTATATGGCCTGTGTGGATGAATTTCAGCATGAGGTGTATGCACAGAAGATGACAGATACAGATAAGAGATATCAACTCTGGCATGCATTGGAAGAAAAATATATGCCATGGAGAGATTATGACGGGGATCCATTTCTTGAGGCAGGTGGTTTCTGGATGCAGAAACAGCATATTTTTATGTGTCCGTTTTATTATATTGACTATTCGCTTGCATCTATGGGAGCACTTGAGTATTATATCCGTTCTATTGATGACAGAGAGACAGCATGGGAGGACTATTTCAGACTTTGTTCTTTAGGCGGCAGCAAAGGTTATTTTGAACTTCTTAAAGAGGGGCATCTGAGCAATCCTTTCAAGGCAGGTACTGTCGAACATATTATGAAGGTGTTGAAAGAAAAAGTCCTTCAATAAGAAGCAGTGAAACAGAAAGGCGGTCAGACAAATGGAAATAAGGCAGTTAAAATATTTTGCGGCAGTAGCTGATACGCTTAATTTTAGCAGAGCTGCGGAAACACTTTTTATATCCCAGTCTGCCCTCAGTAAACAGGTTGCAGATCTGGAAAGGGAACTGGGCATGGTGCTTCTTCAAAGAGACAAGCGCAGCGTACGTCTGACACCGGCGGGCAAAGTCTTTTTGAATGAAGCCAAGGTGATTCTCATGCGTATGGATACGATACCGATCCTTTTAAAAAATACCAAGGATATAGAAAAGAAGGAAGAGCATAATGTTTTTATAGGTGTTGAGAACAGGGTGGGAGATTCACCGATTTTTCATCTGGGAGTAGCGGAAGCTGTTCATCAGCTCAGACAGGAGATGCCTACACTCAGGGCCATTTTTAAAATGGGTGAATATCTGGACATTAATCGTGATATCGCTGAAGAAACATTGAACATGGGTGTATTTATGGGGACGAAAGAAGATGTGAATGAGTCGCTGAAATACAGAGTCCTTTACGAAGATGAAATGGTTGTTGTCTATCGTGGTGAGCCGGTAGAGACCATAGGGATTGAAGGCATAAAGCAGATATTATCTGAGAAACCTTTATACATTATTGATAAAGAGTTTCGAGGTATGTCCCAGGTTGTCCGAATGCTGGGGGCAATCGGATGCGCACCATCCATTCGCTTCTGTGAAAGTACACTGGATATGAGTTTTATCATGGAAAGCGGAGAAGGATGTGTCGTTATTCCATCATCTATGGTCAGAAAGTATAAAAATCCGAAAATACATACATTGGCCACCCATAGACCGGAGGCAAAACTTTATTTTATGGCTATGTGGAAAAAAGAGGGAGAGCATCGCTTAGAGGAGATGATCGCTCTCAGAGCAGGATTAAATATTGAAACATTTAAATAATGGACAGACAGAAAGATCTCTGATTGAATTCGATTCAGTCAGGGATCTTTTCACATTAAGAGTTTTCGCATTAAAAGAAAGGGTTACAATAATTTTATAAAAAGAGTTGACAAACATATGATACTAGTGTACTATAATGATAGTACAGCAATGTACATTTAAAAGATTAATGATACAGACAGAGAAAGGAGAAATTTGATTGAGATATGAGAATGATCGTCCGATTTATCTGCAGGTGATAGAGGATATCAGCAGGCGGCTGATCCAGGGAGAATTGGCTTTAGGTGAGAAGCTTCCCTCTGTCAGAGAGATGGCTGTGCAGTATCAGATTAATCCGAATACAGCCAGCAGAGTTTATAAAGAGATGGAGAGCAGAGGGCTTTGTTATACGAAGCGCGGCATGGGCACATTTATTACGGAGGATTCAGGAATGATTAAGACGTCACAGTCAGAGATGGCAGAGAATTGTCTGGATACATTTCTTCAGGGAATGCAGGCAATCGGTATCGATTTGGATGAGATGATACAGCTGCTGAGAGAGCGGTATGCAAAGGAGGAGTTATGATGCTTGATTGTGTGAATGTTGTGAAACGGTATGGCGGTAAGTTTGCGGTGAATGGAATGTCCGTTGCTATAGAGGATGCGCATATTTATGGATTGCTTGGGCCGAATGGCAGCGGCAAGTCCACATGGATGAAGATGGCAGCCGGTCTGATTGTCCCGGATGAAGGGGAGATGAGACTGGATGGTGTGAAGATCAGCGCCGAGACGAAGAAGCATATTGCTTATATGCCGACAGAAGGTTATTTTTACAGCTATATGAAGATTAAGGATGCGGGCAGATATTATCAGGATTTCTTTGATGATTTTGATGCACAGCAGTTTGAGAAGCTGACCGCAGATATGGATCTGGAGATGAATATGAAGGTGAGAAATTTATCCTCAGGTATGATGGCGAAGCTGAAGATTGCTGTGACTTTATCAAGAAAGGCAGAGCTGTATCTGCTGGATGAGCCGTTAAACGGGATCGATCTTCTGGCCAGAGATGAAGTTGTCAACACAATTCTGACGAATATGAGCGACAATGCTTCTGTTGTTATTTCAAGTCATCTGGTAGAGGAATTGGAACGGATTATTGATAAGGCTATTTTCATGAAAGATGGACAGATTGTATTAATGGGTGATGTAGAAGAGATTCGACAGGAACGCGGGGAGTCTGTTACGGATCTGTATCGTCAGATTTATGGTTAGAATCCAGGAGGAATAATGTTATGTTAAAGCTGATAAAATATGAACTCATCAAACAGAAAACATCCAAAGTGATTATTGGAGCAATTTTAGCGCTGCTGGAGGTTGTTTTTCTGGCAGGTATGCTTTTGGGCAAAGAAGAAATCATGGCCATTGCTGCCGGAATGTTGACATTTCTGGCCTCGGTCACCTTTGTTATTGTTGGTTTGGAAGAAATTATTACTTATTATCATGATTTAAGAGACAAGAGCGGCTATATGCTTTTCATGACACCTTATAATGTTTATGAAATTATGGGAAGCAAGATTCTGACAGGTTTTTTTTCTATTGTAGCAGCAGCGATTATCTTTGGAATTATTGGATTCGCAGATATCACCATGGTATGTGCCAAGTACGGAGAGTTGCAGACGTTGTTTGATCAGATGAAAGCATTCTTCAGTTTTACTTTGCAGGTGAATGTTGACGGCATGCTTATTGTGTGGTCCATTATACAGGTTGTATTCGGCTGGGTTGGAACGGTGACATCCGCATTTCTGGCTATCACATTATGTATTACGATTTTTTCAGGTATGCGCTGCAAAGGGCTGATCAGTTTTGTCATTTATTGCGTGTTGAATATTGCAGTAAACGTTGTTGTTGTGCAGATTTTGAACTGGACAGACATGGCATCTGCAAATGGTATGATGGCTGTTTTTTCTATATTTGATATTTTATTTGCAGGTGCATGTTATGTGGCAACAGGTTATATTTTAAATAAGGAATTATCTCTTTAAATATAAGCCGTTTATTAAAAGTATTAAATATCAATGAAATGGCAATAGTTTATATTAAGTTAATAATTCTAGGCTATGATTACTTCTACATAGAATAAAACAGTACAATATGAGAGACTGTTGAGATATATGTCGGAGGTTGAGATATGAGCAGAGCAATAGGTATTGATCTTGGAACGACCAACAGCTGTGTGGCTGTTCTGGAAGGCGGAGAACCTGCTATTATAACAAGTGCGGAGGGGTTGAGAACAACCCCTTCGATTGTTGCGTTTACGAAGAAAGGTGAACGTCTGGTGGGAGCGCCTGCAAAGCGCCAGGCGGTGACAAATGCTGAACGGACAATTTCTTCAATTAAACGACAGATGGGGACGAATTACAGAGCGGATATAGATGGCAAGCGTTATTCTCCGCAGGAGATTTCTGCCATGATTTTGAGAAAACTCAAGAAGGATGCACAGGATTATCTCGGTGAGACGGTGACGGATGCGGTCATTACGGTGCCTGCTTATTTTAATGATGCACAACGGCAGGCAACGAAGGATGCAGGAAGGATTGCAGGATTGAATGTAACGCGGATCATCAATGAGCCGACAGCGGCCGCCTTTGCCTATGGTCTGAATAACGGAGAAGATCAGAAGGTGCTGGTTTATGATCTGGGCGGCGGTACCTTTGATGTATCCGTGATTGAGATAGGTGATGGGCTAATCGAAGTATTGTCTACTTCGGGAGATAATCATCTGGGCGGGGATGATTTTGACGACCGCCTGACAGATTATCTTCTGGCCGAGTTTAAAGCCAGCGACCATATTGATCTGAGTCATGATGAGGCGGCCGTTCAGAGAGTACGTGAAGGGGCGGAGAAGGCGAAGATTGAATTGTCATCATCCACATCGACAACCGTGAATCTGCCTTTTTTGACAATGGTGAAGGACATGCCGCATCATATGGAAGTGACTGTGACAAGGGCGAAGTTTGATGAGTTGACCCATGATCTGGTGGACAGAACAGCAGGACCTGTTCAGAATGCTTTGAGAGATGCGGGGATTACAGCCAGAGATCTGTCGAAGGTATTGCTTGTAGGCGGATCGACACGTATTCCGGCTGTTCAGGACAAGGTTCGGAGGATGCTTGGCATGGAACCATCCAAGGGTATCAA
>NZ_JBBMEK010000199.1:0-6226 GCF_040096555.1 Coprococcus intestinihominis
GGGGAATTCTATTTCCCTTTGTACTTGGCGGAGCGATCGCATTTGTGATCAACGTGCCAATGAGCTTTTTGGAAAAGAAAATTTTTGGAAGAGTAAAAAAAGAAAATAAGATAGTCGTAAAATTGGCAAGACCGATAAGCCTGCTCCTTACGATTGTATTTGCGGTTGGCGTGATCGTATTGGTAATGTTTGGCGTGATCCCGCAGCTTACGCGGACAGTGGGAACCCTGATGGTGAGCATCGCTGATTTTATTCCGCAGATGCAAAGCTGGATCCGGGAATTTTCCCATAATAATCAGGAAGTCATGAAGCTGGTAGATCAGGTACAGTTTAATTCGGATCAGGCAATCAAGTGGGGGATAAGCTTTCTTGGAAACGGTGCAGGAAATATGATGAATACCACAATGTCAGCATTGGGTTCCATAGTCAGTGGATTGGCAACCTTTTTTATTGCATTTTCATTTGCCTGTTATGTTCTTTTTCAGAAGGAGAAGCTGCACGTGCAGATCCGAAAAGTAATTTTCGCTTTTCTTCCAAGGAAAAAAGCAGATGCTTTTCTTAAAGTCTGTTCTCTGACTTATCGGACATTTGCAAATTTTCTTGCAGGTCAGTGTCTGGAAGCCGTGATTCTCGGCTGTATGTTTGTTGTTATATTGAGTATTATGAGGATGCCATATGCACTTTTGATCGGGATTTTGATTGCGTTTACCGCATTGATCCCAATTTTCGGGGCTTTCATCGGATGTGCAGTGGGAAGCTTTTTGATTTTTATGGTAAGTCCGGAACAGGCGATTTTATTCATTATAGTATTTCTGGTGCTGCAGCAGATTGAGGGAAATCTGATCTATCCTCATGTTGTGGGTGAATCGGTAGGGCTTCCGTCAATCTGGGTTCTTGCAGCAGTTACGATCGGTGGAAACCTTATGGGAATTGTAGGTATGCTTGTTTTTATTCCGCTGTTGTCCGTGTTTTATACTATTTTTCGGGAATTCGTATATCTGCGTCTGAAAAAGAAGCATATCAAACAGGTGACAAAGACAGAAATTGAGGAATATACGGTGGAGGAAACACGACAAACGCATGAGTAAATAAATTGTGAACACGTCCCTTTTCTGATAAAATTAAAAGAAAAGGGGCGTTGGTATATGCAGGAATTATTAGATTGGATGGAATATATTGAGGATGTGTTATGGGAATGATATCACCGAATATAAAAAGGATTGATGGCAGATAATCATTCATGCTTTTAGATTACATGACGATGGCGATTCTGCCGAAGCATCTGCTGGAAGGTGAGAATATGCAGGAATCCGATTTCTTCAGAGCGCCGGAGATTATCTGAATCCGAGACGGAAAGTCTGTGATCAGTATGTGGAGACACTGCGATGTCATCAGAAAATCTCAAAGAAAGAGGGCTATGAGGCTGCAAAGCTGACTCGAATTTGATACAAAAGTTTATCCGTTTAAAGTGATAATTTATCAAAAATAGGGTTGACATTCTGAAATTATATGCTAAAATTAAATCAAACTTTTGAGACGGAGATAACGTTCACATAAGCACCGTACAGAGAGCAGGAGGAGCTGAGAACCTGTGGAGACGCTGGTGAGCAAATGGACCGTTGAGGGCCAGGGGAAAGGCATTGAATATGATGCGGAGTATCTGAGGACGTAGACCGGCGTTAACGGTAGAGAATGTGTTGGCATTTTCATGATGAGTGGATTTTATAATCAATAAAGGTGGTACCGCAGATATATCTGTCCTTTGTATAGGGCGGATTTTTTTGTTTTATGGGAACTTTTCCCGAGGCGCCAACTGCAAATGATTTGCAGATAAAACAATCTGTGTGTTCTGACTGTGAAGCAAACTCCTCATAGAAAAGCCTGTATTTTAAGGAAAGATTGAAAGAGAGGTAATTTTCATGAAAAAGTTATTATCAGCAGTATGTATTTTGGCGATGACAGCAATGACACTGGCAGGTTGTGGTTCTTCTTCCACACAGGAGACGAAGGCGGCGACGACAGAAGCAGCCGTTTCCGAGGCAGCATCTGAAGCATCAGAGGCGCTTGATTCCGAAGGCGCGAAGGCCAATGGCAGTTATACAGTAGGTATCATCCAGTTGATTGAGAATGGCGCATTTAACGACATGCGTGAAGGCTTTATTGAAGAACTTCAGGCAAAAGGCTATACAGAAGATAAACTGACAGTGGATTACAAGTGTGCACAGGGTGATGCAACCAACCTTCAGACAATTGCCCAGTCTATGGCAGACGGCGATTATGATCTGGTTTGTACAATTGCTACACCGGCCACACAGGCAATGGTCAATCTTGAGACCGATACACCGGTTGTATTTATCGCTGTTTCAGCACCTGTAGCAGCAGGCGTTATCACAGATATGGATCACCCGGACAAGAATGCAACAGGTACATCCAATGCAATTCCTGTTTCTGACATTTTCGCACTGAACAATCAGCTGACACCGGACTGCAAGACATTTGGTTTCCTGTACTGCACAAGCGAAGTTAATTCTGTGAATACAATCGAAGCAGCCAAGGAATACTGTGATGCTAATGGTCTTTCTTATAAAGAAGCAACAGTGACGAACTCTTCAGAAGTTCAGCAGGCTGCTCAGTCATTGGTTGGCAGCGTTGATGCCATGTTTGTTCCGAATGATTCTGTCATTCAGGCCAGCATGACACTTGTATCAGAAGTAGCAAGAGATGCCAAGATCCCAGTATACTGCAGTTCAGCAACAACCGTTGAATCTGGTGCATTTGCAACAGTTGCTATCAGCGATAAAGGCATTGGCAGTATGAGCGCAGATATGGCAGTACAGATTCTTGAAGGCACAGCAGTTGCAGATATTCCTGCAGTCGTTGTTCCGGCATCCGCAACAGTTATCAATAACCAGACACTTGAGGCACTTGGCATTACTTTACCGGAAGGTGTACAGAGTACAGCAACTTTTGTAGATGATGCAAAGTAGGATTGCAAAGTAATTCTATATGCTATATGATATGAATAAAAGAAATAGTGTTTACCCTCTGCATATGCAGGGGGTAAACGCAAGAAAAGAACAAAAATGAAAAGGACGTAGAAAAGTATGACTTTATTGATTGGCTCTTTGCAGCTTGGTTTTCTTTACAGTATTATGGTGCTTGGCATCTATATCAGTTTTAGAATCTTGAATATTCCCGATCTGACAACGGAAGGCAGCTTTACTTTCGGTCTGGCAGCATCCTCGATATTGACGGCTGCGGGCCATCCGCTACTTGGACTTGTGGGTGCAATTATCGCAGGCGCATTGGCCGGTAGCGTGACAGGATTTCTTCAGACGAAATTAGATATTCATCCGGTTCTGGCAGGTATCCTGACAATGAGTGGATTGTATTCGATTAATCTGTTTGTGATGGGCGGCGCATCCAATGTGACACTGCTCAATAACGATACTGTTTTCACACTGTTTTTGAAGATCTTTCCTTTTATGTCGAAGGATGCTGTCAAATTATTTGTTGCCATTGCGGCAGTTGTGATTGTCACTGTTTTACTGACGGTATTTTTCAAGACATCTCTTGGACTTTCCATTCGTGCCACCGGAGATAATGCCGATATGGTCCGTGCTTCCTCAATTAATGTGGATGCCGTGAAGATGATCGCATTGGCAATCAGCAATGCCTGCATCGCGTTTTGCGGTGGTCTGATCGCTCAGTATCAGAGCTTTGCAGACATCAATTCCGGTGTCGGTATTCTTGTTGTCGGTTTGGCTTCTGTGATTATCGGCGAAGCTTTCTTTGGCCACAGAAGTCTGATGATCGGGTTTATTTCAGCCATTGTGGGTTCCATTGTGTACCGCTATATTATTGCCCTGGCAACAAAATCCGATATGTTCCCGGCGTACATGCTGAAATTGATTTCGGCAATTATTGTAACCGTTGCGTTGGCTGTTCCGGCTATCAAGGCCAAAATGGCGAATGATAAGCTGAAGCGACAGGGGATGAGAGAAAGTGATGGAGGAAGATAGATATGCTGGAAGTGATCAATGCATCAAAGACCTTTGCAAAAGGCACACCCAATGAACATAAGGCACTGGATCATCTGAATCTGTCCCTGAAAGAGGGGGAATTTGTGACGATTCTCGGTTCCAATGGTGCCGGTAAATCAACATTATTTAATGCTATTTGCGGTAATTTTCTTCTGGATGAAGGCAGTGTGATTCTGGATGGGAAGAATATTTCCTATTTGCCGGAACATCAGCGGTCGGCTTCCATCGGACGTCTGTTTCAGGATCCGATGAAAGGAACCGCACCGAATCTGACCATTGAAGAGAATCTGGCACTGGCTTATTCCAAGAACACGAAAGGTCTTTTCAGATTTGCTATTACAAAGAAAGACCGTGAGATGTTTTGTGAAGCACTGAAGCGTTTTGATATGGGACTGGAAGACCGTATGGCTACGAAGATCGGACTTTTATCCGGTGGACAGAGACAGGTAGTTACATTGTTGATGAGTACCATTGTGACACCGAAGCTGCTGCTTCTGGATGAACATACGGCGGCTCTGGATCCGGCCACAGCTGAGAAGGTGATGGCCATAACTAATGATATTGTCCATGAGCGCAATCTGACGACTCTGATGATCACCCACAATATGGGGCAGGCACTGACAACAGGCAGCCGAACCATTATGCTGGATTCCGGTGCGATTATCTTTGACATTAAAGAAGAAGAGCGGAAGCATATGACAGTTTCTGATCTGCTGGATATGTATTCAGAGAAGAAAAAAGAAGAATTTGATAATGACAGAATATTGCTGAATTAAAGATGAGGAGGGGAGAAATTCCCTTCCTTTTTAAATCCATTTCACAGGTGTATTGACATTAAAAAACAATCGCTGTATAATGTTGAACGTAAAACAGTTTGATGTGCAACAGTTTCGACGGAAACAAAATGCATACAGAACAAAGACATTCAGAAAGGAGCTATGTCATGTGCAGAAAGGACCTGCCATGCAGGGAAGAGTTAGGTCTATTGATTCTTCGTACAGCGACGATGATCCGCAGAAAGGCCGATAGTAATGTCTATATGAGTAAGGTTCATAAGATTACAGGATCCAATGGCTGGATTCTCGGATACCTGGCAGACCATGAGAATGAAGAGATTTATCAGAAGGATATAGAAGAAAAATTTTGTGTGACCAGGTCAACGGTTTCCAAAGTGTTAAAGGGCATGGAGAGCAAAGGACTGCTTAGGAGGGAAAGTGTCTCCAGTGATGCCAGATTGAAGCGGCTTGTTCTGACTGAGGAAGGACGAGAGATCAATGCTAATGCAGCGGTGGAGAGAATAGAGCTTGAAAACAGGATCAGGGACGGGCTGTCGTATGAAGAGTTTCATACCCTGATGCATTTATTGAAGAGAGTTGCAGATAACATGTTAGAAGAATAAGCCGTCCTTATTTGACAGATGCGGCTAGCCAGATAGAGATAGGAGGATTATTTGTATGATTAAAACGCTGGCCGGAAGTATCCGGCAATACAAGAAACAGACGATCATGTCTCCTGTGACAGTGGCGTTGGAAGTCTTTTTGGAGATTATGATTCCACTGATCATGGCAAAACTGATCGATGAAGGTATCGATCAGGGAGATATGGGCGTTATATGGAAGTATGGATTGATTTTGCTTGCTGTGGCGATGATTTCATTGTTCTGCGGTGCCATTTCAGGAAAGTTTGCGGCACAGGCTTCATCTGGTTTTGCAAAGAACCTGCGTCAGGATATCTATTATAAGGTACAGGAGTTTTCCTTTGCCAATATCGATAAGTTTTCGACTGCCAGTCTTGTTACACGTATGACGACAGATATTACCAATATTCAGATGGCCTTCCAGATGATTATCCGAATTGCAGTCAGAAGCCCGATCATGCTTGTCTGTGCACTGTTTGCGGCTTTCAAAATTGATGCGCAGTTGTCATTAATTTATGTGATCACTGTGCCGATTCTCGGTATTGGCCTTTATGCGATTATCATGAAAGTGCATCCGATTTTTGAGAGGGTGTTTAAGACGTATGACCATCTGAATGCGATTGTTCAGGAGAATCTGTATGGTATTCGCGTCGTGAAATCCTTTACCCGTGAAGATCATGAGGTCGGAAAGTTTGATCAGGTTTCCGATAATATTTACAGGAATTTTGTAAAGGCGGAGCAGATTCTGGCCTTTAATATGCCGTTG
>NZ_JBBMEK010000200.1:0-6201 GCF_040096555.1 Coprococcus intestinihominis
ACGGCATGATTATTTTTCTGATGCATGATCCGGTGAGATTCCGGGGCCGACAGTATAGTCTGGATGAGAGAGAAGAAGATTTGCATTTTATTTGAATGTTGACCTTTGTATGTATGCCCTGAATTCTTTGTGTGAGGATTCAGGGCTTTTTCTTTATGAAATATGAAAAAGAAAATTCTGACAGGATCCTTCGCCGGAATTTCCTGATGTGACTTTTGATAAAATGTAATCTCCATGAAAAGAATGCTGAACAGAGTCGCAGATGACTGACTTGCAAGAATGTATCGGAGGTATGGAAATGGAAAAGTTTTATCTTGGATTTGATGCAGGAACACAGAGTGTAAAAGTAACCGTATATAATGAGAAAATGGAATGCGTGGCATCTACATCAGCACCGACAACACTGACTTACCCGCATCCGGGATGGGTGGATATGGATGTGGATGAATATCTGGCGTTGACGATAAACGGCATAGCTGAATGCAGTCGGCAGATGCGTGAGAAAGGCCTGGATCCGAAACAGATCCAGTCTATTATGGGGGATGGTATCATCTGCGGAATCGCAGGTGTGGATGAAGAGGGCAATGCCATCACACCATATATTAATTATCTGGATTCAAGAACCCAGGAGGATGAAGTGCTGATCAACAGCTGGGATTTGGATATCTGGGGCAGGGAAACAGGCAATCCTGAGGCAAAATGCATGTTTCCGGCACTGTTTGCCAGGTGGCTGCTGAAGAATAATGAAGCTTTTAAGGCCCGCGGAGCAAAGTTTATCCATAATGCGCCTTATGTACTGGCACATCTGGCGGGGCTGAAAGCAAAGGATATGTTTATCGACTGGGGCGCTATGTCCGGATGGGGCATGGGCTATAAGGTTGAAGAAAAATGCTGGTCACCGGAGCAGTTGAAGATTCTTGGTATTGAGGCATCCATGATGCCGAAGATTGTCAAACCATGGGATATTGTCGGACATTTGACAGAAGAAATGGCAGAGAAGACAGGACTGGCAGCAGGAACACCGATTTGCGGCGGCGCTGGCGATACGATGCAGTCCATGCTTGGCAGCGGCAATATGGGAGCAGGACAGGCTGTGGATGTGGCAGGCACCTGTTCTATGTTCTGCGTTTCCACAAAAGGCATTATTCCTGAACTCAGTAAGAAGGGGGCCGGACTGATTTTCAACAGCGGTACATTGCCGGATACCTATTTCTACTGGGGCTATATCCGTACGGGCGGCTTGGCGCTGCGCTGGTTCAAGGACTCTGTCTGCGGGCAGGAAAAAGACGGTGATTATTTTGATGTACTGAACAATGCAGCCAAAGATGTTCCGGCAGGCTCTGATGGTGTATTATTCCTGCCGTATCTGACGGGCGGTACCAATGACGTGAAAGAGGCCACAGGCTGTTTCCTTAACATGACGCTGGATACAGATCAGGCTACTCTCTGGCATGCGGTATTAGAGGCTATCGGCTATGACTATATGGAAATTACAGATCTGTACCGTGGTGCCGGTGTGGATATGAGCCGTATCACCATCACAGAAGGCGGCAGCCGCAGCGAAATCTGGAACCAGATGAAATCCGACATGCTGGGCAGCGAAGTGATCACATTGAAGAATGCCGGCGGCGCTGTGGTGACAGACTGTATCGTCGGTGCCTATGCACTGGGACATATCACGGATATGAAAGCGGCATTGACAGAAAGTCTGGAGATTAAGAAACTGTATTATACCAATGCGGAAAATCATGATTTTTACGCTAAACAGTATGCGCTGCAGAAAAAACTGGTGAAACAGGATATGAAAGAGGCGTTCCATACACTGAAAGCGCTGCACTAAAAAGGTGGGCTGCCCTTGAAAAATGATTGGCCTGCAGCTAAGAAGTATTGATAACGGGATTAAAATGAGCAGCGCGCAGACATAGAATATCGACAAAAGACTGGCAAATGAACCGTTCAACACAGGTACACTTTCGTTGACAGACACTGGCAGCAGTACATAAGGTCCTAAAAGACAGGATTTAAGTACCGGCCGTGTCTGAAACACCTGTGTTTGAAGGGTTCATTTGTCAGTCTTTTTTGAAGTTTTTGGCTGTACGCTATTCATTTGAATCCCATTTTGAGGGTATTTGAGCTGCAGACAATTTGTTTTTGAGCAGCCCGCATAGATAATATTGGACTCGAAAGATTTAGATTGTTGGTGTAAAATAAAAATATCGGAATGGGAATAGGAATTAAAAAATGGATTTATTGGGGAGATGATGTGCGGATGGAAGAACCTTTGATCATTCGGCGGGATGAGATAATTTTTAAGATTGGATTATATATATGTTTGATTGCGCTTCTGTGCCTTATCGTATCCTTTGCAGTGATATCGTATAATCAGTGGTGGCATGGTTCGGTTTATGATGAAAGTTTAATAGCCGAAATTTTTCTGTGGATATTTTCATTTTCTATTGGCGGAGTTCCGCTTGGTTTGCTGTTAATTTGGGATAGTTACAGACATGATTATAAGTTGGATGAAAATGGGATTACCATAAGATATCGCAGCAGTGTATTTCGAACGGTCAGAAGGTGGGGTGAATGTGATTGTCTGGGAGTGGAATGTCTGATTTACCCTAAAATCACCTGTTCAAGAGATATTGGCGGCTCTGTGCTGGAAATAAGTTATACGCCGGAAATATGGGACAAGATGAGTGTTTATATGGCACGGCATGGTGTTAAGGTATTGGAACCGGATTTGCAGCAGATTTGGTACAAGCAGCAAAGGAAAAATCCGAAAAGTATTTGTGCTTTGCAAGATGTACAGGGTGAATTGAAAATTAGTGACCAGACGTTTTATGGGAAAAAATTAAATGGCGGGATAAAGCCGTTATCTGCGATTGTTATAGCTTTGATGCTGTTTGGTTGGTATGTTATTTTGGCGTTTGAATATGGTTCATTGCTTCGATATGCATGGTTATTATTGATTATTGCGGCAATTGCCGGATGGATTATTTATGGCGAGGATGCGGAATGGGGAAACGAATGGATAGTCAGCAGAACTGGGATACAAATTACGACACGGCGGAGTAAAAAAGTGATTTTTTATGAGTGGTCGCAAATCAATCGAGTAGGAGTGGGCAGTTGTGGTTCGGAGGCGGCATTTTTTTATATCTTTTTTACTGCAAATGGTAAATTTAAGAAAATGAGAGTACGGTTTACAGAAAAAAGATATAAAGAATTTCTTGCATTTGTGCCGGAGGGAAAAGAAACAGACCCAATGACAAGTGATTATCAGATTAGATGGCGTTCGGCGATGAGAAGCTATGGCAAAAGCCGGGATGACTTTGATGAATGGTAGAAATGAAACAGAAAAAAATGGCGTGCAGTCCAGAAAATCCATTGGAAAATCTGGACCAGCACACCATTTTAGTGTCAAGACAAAGTTACTTGCAGCAGAACTATTTAATCCGTTTAGCCAGTACGGCAAATCGTCCGTCCGTTGTATAGTAATCGCAGGTGGACAGTGTAATAATCTCATCTCCGAATGACGGTGCATTTTCCTCGTCATAGTACAGGGAAAGGTTTTTAATGTTGTTCAGATATTCTTCAAAATCATAGGCAGTCTCTGCGTTGATGAAGTCATAGTATTTGAATTCTTCTGAATCCGGGTCATAGGCCTTGGACTGGAAGGAGGCAAATATTTTGTAAGTGCCCGGACGATACATGGTATCAAAAGTAACAACAGAGTGTTCTTTCAGATAATCATTGTCCTGGAAATCCATCAGCGGGCCGAACATGGTGCCGTTTTTCATATGATGGCCGTAAATAATGGTGTCAGTGCTGGATGGGTTGAAGGTACATCTGGAATCGACAAAAAGCATACCGCCGATATCGTAATCGCCGTTGAAGTTCTTACGCAGATAGTGTTCCGGGTCATCCGGTGTATACATGACGGGATTGTTGATATTGGTGCCTTCAATGGAAAGCCAGCCGATGAAATCCTTATTCTCATTGTATAAATCACCGTATTTCTCCATCATGGCCTCAGATTCAGCCACAGGGTCTTCTTCATCGGAATCATCGGAAGCTTCAGTGACATCAGTGTTAATTCTGTCAGCCAGCTGGTCAATGTTCTTCTGGGTTGTGTGAGCCTGCCATGCATACTTGACAAGGGAAAAGGCACTCCAGCCAAAGCAGATGATGGCAATGATTAATATGATTGTTCCAATTACTCTTTTCATATAGTATTCCTTCTTGAATATATTATTGTAACTGTTCAGAGCCAGCCTCCAAAATGCTACGCATTTCGTCGGTGTGGTGTATCCGCCAAATAAAATTTCAAAAACAGTTTTAAAAATGCAAGCATTTTATACCTGCTTTTTGAAATTTTGCCTGGCTCTGAACAGTTACATATTATTTTGTTATGCACTAAGTATAAGCGGGATTTTTATGACTGTCAATAAAGTAGATTATTTTAATGGCAGAGCTTATGACCATAGGCTGGTTACCGACTATTTATCGCCATCCAACCATTTGTTGATGCAGTGGCAAACTACACCAGCCGCAACGGCGATAATAAAAGAAAGCATAAAAAATATTTTATTGAAATGATTTGCAGAAAATACCAGATTTTTTAAATTAGATATGGCGTTTTAAAAAGTAGTATGCTAGAATACATGTAGGTATGCTTTGGGTAATGTGAACAGATTGATAATGATTTAACGAAATAAAATCGTGCAATTTGTACATTTTACAAAAAGCAGCAGTTACATCATTCAATTTTAAGGAGGAATTATTCCAATGAACATTTTAGTTATTAACTGTGGTAGTTCATCATTAAAGTTTCAGTTAATCGATATGACAACAGAAGCTGTACAGGCAAAAGGCCTTTGTGAAAGAATTGGCATTGACGGCAGCCGTATTGTTTACACACCAGCCGGCGGCGAGAAGATGACAATCGAATCTCCAATGCCTACCCATACAGAAGCAATCAAGCTCGTTCTTGATTGTCTGACAAACGCTGAATACGGCGTTATCAAATCTCTTAAAGAGATCAATGCAGTTGGTCACCGTGTTGTCCATGGCGGCGAGAAGTTTGCAAGCTCCACAATCATCACTGATGAAGTCATCAAAGTTATCGAAGAATGCAACGAACTTGCACCACTTCATAACCCGGCTAACTTAATCGGTATCAATGTTTGCCGTGAACTGATGCCAGGCGTACCTATGGTAGGCGTATTCGATACAGCTTTCCATCAGACAATGCCTAAGAAAGCATATTTATATGGTCTGCCGATCAAAGCTTACACAGACTACAAGATCAGAAGATACGGTTTCCACGGAACATCTCACAGCTTCGTATCCAAGAGAGTTGCTGAATTCCTTGGTAAGCCGGTTGAAGATCTTAAGACAATTGTTTGCCACCTTGGCAACGGTGCAAGTATCTGTGCAGTTGACGGCGGCAAGTCTGTAGATACAAGTATGGGCTTCACACCACTTGCAGGTCTTGTAATGGGTACACGTTCAGGTGATATCGACCCAGCTATTCTTGAGTACTATGCGAACAAAGAAGGCCTCACATTAAGCGAAGTAACAACAGTTCTGAACAAGAAATCCGGTATGGAAGGTCTTACAGGCGGCAAGAGCGACTTCCGTGATCTTGAAGAAGGTTACGAAGCAGGCGATCAGGCTTGTATCGACGCTATCGAAGTCTTCTGCTACAATGTAGCAAGATTCGTTGGTGCCTATGCAGCATCTCTTAATGGTGTTGACGTTATCGCTTTCACAGCTGGTATCGGTGAGAACAGCGGTTTCGTAAGAGGCAAGATCTGCGAATATCTTGGATATCTTGGCATCACAATCGATGCAGAGCAGAACAGCAAACGTGGTGAAGATATCATCATCTCCACACCAGATTCCAAGGTTACAGTTTGCGTAATCCCTACAAATGAAGAGCTGATGATCGCTAGAGATACAAAGGCTTTAGTAGAAGCTCAGTAATCGAATCAGATTCTATATGAATACAAAGGGACGTATGAATTTTTCATACGTCCCTTTTTGCGTTGAGAAAGTAGTAGAAGGTGTGATATAATAACCACACAACGAGTGGTTGTTGGGGGGGGATAAAGATGAATATTAGTAACTAAAACTTCCCACACCGATACGGTGTGTTGAACCTTGAAAATTCAATATTTCAGCCAATAAAAAAGGCATAAA
>NZ_JBBMEK010000201.1:0-6177 GCF_040096555.1 Coprococcus intestinihominis
AAATTTCAAAAACAGACTTAAAAATGCAAGCATTTTATACCTGTTTTTGAAATTTTGCTTGGCTCTGAACAGTTACATATTGTTTTATAATTCACGATGTGAGAGGATAGAGAGATTCATTATAAGAATCAGAGGTAAATGTTGTGGAAAAAGGTTTAGTAAAGATTTACTTTGGTGAAGGCAAAGGCAAATCCACCTCTTCGATGGGGCGTGCACTTGTCTGCGCAGGCGAGGAGAAAGAAGTTTTTGTTATACAGTTTCTGAAGGGTAAGATGACCGGCAGTTTGGATTACCTGAAGAGACTGGAGCCGGAGATCAAGGTTTTCAGGTTCGAAAGAGAAGAAGCTTTTTATGAAGATCTGAGTGATGAGGAGAAGCAGGAGGAGAAGGTAAATATTCTCAATGGCTATAATTTTGCAAAGAAAGTATTATCCATTGGGGAATGTGATGTATTGATCCTGGATGAGATTCTGGGACTTGTTGATCTTGGGATTATTACCTGTGAAGATGTGATCCGCCTGATCGACATGAAAGATGAGTCTGTGGAATTGATCATGACAGGCCGTCACCTTCCGGAAGAACTGATTCCGTATGCGGATTATATTTCAAGGCTGGACATTGTGAAAGGTGCCTGCTCTGAAAAACCGTCATGTATGTAGCTTTTCTGTTGACATGAGGGGTATTTGGTGATACTATGAAACAGTAATTAAGTAGAGGCGCATATTTATATAAGTAGAACTCAGGATGCAGTCAGGTGCAGATGAATGGGTTGGAAAGGATGATATGCCGAAGCTTTATATTTCCTGGAAGATATATTGCTGGGCATACAGTTAAGAGCTGTATGACTGTCATCATTTTGATGGAGTGCTGCTTGAAGAATTTTCATAGTTGAGATTATTCTTATGAGTCGGCATTGCGTCGGCTCTTTTTTATGCCATGGTCTGTTTCATTGGAAGGCCCTGAGCCTTGCACAAAAAAGAGCGGAAGTATATGTCCCCTTTATGGCAGTAATAAAATTGGAGGAAAGAGATATGGCAATTTTTAAAGGTGCAGGTGTTGCAATCGTTACACCAATGCATGCAGACGGTTCAGTTAATTTTGAGAAACTTGAAGAGACCATTGATTATCAGATTGAGAATGGCACAGACAGTATTGTTATCTGCGGTACAACCGGTGAGTCTTCCACATTGTCAGAGGAAGAACATATTGAATGTATCCGTACAGCTATCAGCCGTACAGCAGGCAGAATTCCTGTTATTGCAGGTACAGGTTCCAACAGTACAGAGACAGCCATCTATCTGACGAAAGAGGCTGAAGAGGCAGGCGCAGACGGTGCACTGGTTGTGACACCTTATTATAATAAAGCAACACAGAAAGGCCTTGTGGCACATTACACAGAGATTGCAAAGCATACAGATATGCCGATCATTCTGTATAATGTACAGAGCCGTACAGGTGTGAATATTGCCCCTGAGACAGCTGTGACACTGGCAAAGACATGTGACAATATTGTCGGAATCAAGGAAGCCAGCGGCAATATTTCCCAGATTGCCACACTGATGCAGCTGGCAGACGGATGTATTGATTTATATTCAGGTAATGATGATGAAGTTGTTCCGATTCTGTCCCTTGGCGGTATCGGCGTGATTTCCGTATTTTCGAATATTTGCCCGAGAGATTCTCATGATATTGTTGCCAAGTATCTGGCAGGGGATGTGAAGGGAAGTCTTGAAATGCAGTTAAAGGCACTGCCTTTGATGCATGAATTATTCAACGAAGTGAATCCGATCCCTGTTAAAGCGGCAATGAATCTGCTTGGCATGAATGTCGGACCGCTCAGAATGCCTTTATCCGAGATTGAGCCTGAACATAAGGCACGTCTTGCTGCAGCCATGAAGGCTTATGGTCTGAAACTGGCAGAATAAGAAACAGATTTTTCTGGAGACTTTTTCGGAAGCACAGCGTATTGTGTATCCGGGAGAGTCTTTCTTTGTTTATTAAAAACTTGTAACTGTTCAGAGCCAAGCAAAATTTCAAAAAACAGGTTATGAGAATGTCAATACTTTAACTATAATTGCGTTATGGCCCGATGTAGGGTAAAATGAAAGTAGTGCATTGTCAGAAGACTGTAAAAGAGAAGACAATCGGGCAATGAACAGTTACCAATGAATATTTATATATGAATAGAATCAATCAAATGGAGGATACAGAGATGGTAAAGATAATTATGCATGGCTGCAACGGCGCCATGGGTCAGGTGATCACAAAGCTGGCAGCGGAAGACAAGGATGCAGAGATCACGGCAGGTATTGACCGTGTGGATAACAGAGAGAATCCATATCCGGTATTTACATCTTGTGATGCATGTGATGTGGAAGCGGATGTGATTGTTGACTTCTCTGTTGCACAGGCTGTAGATGGGGTTCTGGCTTATGCATTGAAGCGAAAGATGCCGCTGGTTCTTTGTACAACAGGTCTGAGTGAGAAACAGCTGGAGGATGTGAAGACTGCTTCAGCACAGATCCCGATCCTGCGTTCTGCCAATATGTCACTGGGTGTGAATACAGTTTTCAAGCTGGCAGCGGCAGCTGCAAAGATTCTCGGTGAAGTCGGTTATGACATTGAGATTGTTGAGAAGCATCACAACAAGAAGATGGATGCACCGTCCGGAACAGCACTGGCGATTGCAGATGCGATCAATGAGGCTATGGATGATCGCTATACATACAAACTGGATCGTTCAGCAGAACGTGCCAGAAGAGAGGCCAATGAGATCGGTATCCAGGCTGTCAGAGGCGGTACAATTGTCGGTGAGCATGAAGTCCTTTTCTGTGGTCCGGATGAAGTGATCGAGATTAAGCATACGGCTTATTCAAAGGCTATTTTCGGCAAGGGTGCGATTCAGGCTGCACAGTTTTTGAAGGGAAAGAAGCCGGGCATGTATCAGATGAGCGATGTCATTGGTTAGCAGAATAGAAAAACGGAAAGGAGCCGCTATGGAACAGATGGACGATTTACAGAAGCGTTATCTGAAACTTTTATCTGAGAAGTATCCGACCATTGCGTCGGCATCAACGGAGATTATCAACCTGTCTGCCATTATGAACCTGCCGAAAGGAACGGAGCATGCTCTCAGTGATATCCATGGAGAAGCCGAGCAGTTTTTCCATGTGCTGAAGAATGGTTCAGGGGCAGTCAGAGCCAAGATCGATGAAGAGTTCGGCAACAGCATCAGTATGAAGGACAAGAAGCAGCTTGCAACATTGATCTATTACCCGGAGAAGAAGCTTGAGCTTATAGAGAAGGAAGAAGATGATATTGAAGATTTTTACAGAATGACCTTTCATCGCCTGATCCGCGTCTGCAAGCGTTCGCAGTCTAAGTATACACGGTCAAAAGTCAGAAAGGCACTGCCGAAAGACTTCGCCTATATCATAGAGGAACTTCTTTACGAGAGAGAAGATATCCTGAATAAAGAGGCATACTACAATGAGATCATCAATACGATCATCCGCATTAATCGTGCTAAGGAATTCATTGTGGCTATGTGCAATCTGATCCAGCGTCTTGTTGTGGATCATCTGCATATCGTGGGGGATGTTTTTGACAGAGGTCCGGGGGCAGCTGCCATCATGGACAGACTGATGTCCTACCATTCTGTGGATATTCAATGGGGCAACCATGATGTGCTCTGGATGGGTGCAGCCAGCGGACATCCGGCCTGCATCGCCAATGTTATCCGTATCAGTGCCCGTTACGGCAATCTGAATACATTGGAAGATGATTACGGTATCAATCTGATGCCTCTGGCGAATTTTGCCAATACGGTTTATGGAGATGATCCTTGTTCACTGTTTGCGATTAAGCATGTGGAGAGGGAGGATTACAGCATCAGTCAGGTGGAAGAAGAAGTGGAAGTTAAGATGCATAAGGCCATTGCAATCATCCAGTTCAAACTGGAAGGGCAGCTGATGATGCGCCGACCGGAATTCCATATGGCGGACAGACTTTTACTGGATAAGATTAACTATGAAAAGGGCAGTATAACCATAGACGGCAAGGAATATGATCTGCTTGATCATAACTTCCCGACCATTGATCCGAAGGATCCGTATGCGCTTTCACCGGAAGAAGAAGATATTATGAACCGTCTTGTGACTGCCTTTAAGGGGTGTGAGAAGCTTCAGAAGCATATCCAGTTCTTCTTCAAGCAGGGCAGCCTTTATCTTTGCTACAATGACAATCTGTATTATCATGGCTGTGTTCCGTTCAATGAAGACGGCACATTCAGAGATGTAACATTGAAGGGCAAGAAGTATTCCGGTAAAGCTTTATATGATTTCCTTGAGAGCTGCGCAAGAAAGGGCTATTATATGAGCAGTGATCCGGAAGAGCGGCTGTACGGTCAGGATATTATGTGGTTCATCTGGTCCAATGAGGATTCACCTGTTTTTGGCAAGGAGAAAATGGCCACATTTGAGCGATATTTTATCAATGAACCATCATTGAAGGAAGAACGTAAGGATTATTATTATAAACTGATCGAGAGAGAAGATATCTGTGATATGATTCTCAGGGAATTCGGTATGGATCCGAAGCGATGCCATATTGTCAATGGTCATATGCCGGTGAAGTTCAAGAAGGGGGAAAGCCCGATCAAGGGCAACGGCAAGCTGCTGATTATTGACGGAGGATTTTCAAAGGCTTATCAGAAGACAACGGGTATTGCAGGCTATACGCTGATCTACAATTCCTACGGACTTCGACTTGTTACCCATGAACCATTTGAAAGTCTTGAAAAGGCGATTATCGAAGAGACCGATATCCATTCCAATATTACAGTTGTTCAGCTGGTCAATGAACGCCGGCTGGTTGCAGATACCGATGTCGGCAAGCAGATCCGCAAAGACATCGTTGATCTGGAACAGCTGCTGGATGCTTACCGAAGAGGCCTTCTCAGAGAAAAACGCTGACTATAACGATAAATTTGGAGGCAACATTCGTATGTTTGACGGATTTTTACGCGTTGCAGCGGCCACTCCGGATATCCGGGTGGCGGACTGCAATTTTAACGGCGCATCTGCGGCAGCACTTGTGTCCGAGGCCTATGAGCAGGGCGTCAGTCTGCTTGTACTGCCTGAATTATGCCTGACAGGATATACATGCAGTGATCTTTTCCTGCAGGAAAGCCTGTTGGATGGTGCAGGAAAGGCACTGCTTACACTGACAGAGGCTACAAGAGACAAGAATATGGTTGTATTAGCCGGTCTGCCGCTGACGGTGAATGGTGTCCTTTACAATGTCGCTGCAGTGCTTCATGATGGCGATATACTTGGATTTGTACCGAAGTCTTATCTGCCTACGTACTCAGAATTTTATGAAGGACGCCATTATCACAGCGGTGCGAATATTGAGGCGGATGTTTTATTTAATGGAAGAACGTATCCATTTGGTACCAGACTTTTGTTCAGATGCCGTCAGATGCCGGCTTTTACCCTTGGTATAGAGATCTGCGAGGATCTTTGGGTTGCACAGCCGCCAAGCATCAGCCATGCACTGGCAGGGGCGACGGTGATCGCCAATTTGTCAGCCAGTGATGAGACAACAGGCAAGGATATCTATCGCAGATCCCTTGTAAGCGGACAGTCTGCACGACTTGTCTGCGGCTATATTTATGCAGATGCCGGTGAGGGTGAATCTTCAACAGACCTTGTGTTTGGCGCGCACAATCTGATCTGCGAAAACGGCAGCATTCTGGCAGAATCTGAACGTTTCAGCAATCAGATGATCATGGCAGATATGGATATGTCCAAGCTGATCAGCGAACGACGCAGAATGACCACATGGCAGCCGAAGTTTGACAATGGTTACCGTGTGATTGATTTTGATCTTGAAATGCATGAAGTGGATTTAAGACGTTTCATTGATCCACATCCGTTTGTGCCGGATGATGCCATGGACAGAACGAGACGATGTGAAGAGATTCTGACAATTCAGGCGATGGGATTGAAGAAGCGTCTGGCACATACACACTGCAGACATGCGGTTGTAGGCATTTCAGGCGGTCTGGATTCCACATTGGCGTTGCTTGTGACTGTACGTGCTTTTGACATGCTGGATATGGACAGAAGTCAGATCATGGCTGTGACAATGCCGTGTTTCGGTACGACAGACAGA
>NZ_JBBMEK010000202.1:0-6153 GCF_040096555.1 Coprococcus intestinihominis
ACCACCGGCTCCGGCATGCAGTGTGACGATGGCATTGTCTCCATCATACTCTTCCGAAAGCAGTGTTTTAATTCTGAGATGTTCAAAACGTTTCTCAAAATCTGCCATGGCTTCCTGTACTTCCGGAATCAGGGATGCATCATTCTCTTCATAGCCCATCTCAAGAAGTGTTTCCACATCTTCCCATGCTGTCTCCAATCGATGGTATTCTTCAACTGTGTCTTTTAAATTCTTTAATTCTTTCATGGAGTTATTGGCTTTGTCGGCATTGTCCCAAAAACCCGGTTCCTCCATCATACGCTCTAATTCTTCGATCCTTGACTTCTTGCCAGCCAGGTCAAAGTGAATCCCCCACTTCTTTTAATGGTACGGCATAGCCGTTCAGAGCGAATTTAATCTGATCGAATTCGACCACCAAAATCACCTCTTTCTATAATCAGAACCTGTTTGCAGATTCTGGTGCGAAATCGTGTCTGCAAAGCAGGCACGATTCCAATTTATTACTGATTGCGTCCGCAACAGTTCTTATACTTAATCGGGCGTCCATCCGGATAGCACTTGCCGCATGGGCAAGGATCATTCGGCTGAACTTTCTTGTTCTTTCTCTGAACAGGTTTCTTTGGACCGGAATCATCCTTGTTCGTTCCTGTTACCTTCACTTCCTGTTTGCGCTCCACTTCAGGTTTCTTGCGGATGTGCAGCATGATCATCACGATATCCTTGGAAATCGCAGCAATCATCTCTTCAAACATCTCAATACCCGCATAACGGTATTCTACAACAGGGTCCTTCTGTGCATATGCCTGCAGAGAAATACTCTGACGTAACTGATCCATATCATCAATATGGCTCATCCACTTATTGTCAATGACTTTCAGCAGGAATACACGCTCTACTTCGCGGAATGTCTCCGCAGAGCCCGTCTCCTCTGTTATCTCCTGTTCCTTCTTTGCATACAGTTCCTTGACCTGTTCTGTCACTTCATCGATCAGACGTTCTGTCGTATAGCCTTTATAATCATCCTTGTTCATGGACAGTGGCTTAATCGGTGCGATTGGAAGCAATGTACGGTTCAGCAGCAGAAGATTCCATTCTGCCGGTGTCTGACCTTCATCAATAACATCATTGATCTCCGCTTTAACAACATCGCCAATCATACGGACAATCTCATCATGCATGCTCTCGCCCTTCAAGACACGGCGGCGCTCTTCATAGATCAATTCTCGCTGCTCATTGTTAACCTGGTCATATTCCAACAGGTTCTTACGAATAGCAAAGTTGTTGGACTCGATCTTCTTCTGTGCCTTCTCAACAGCATTGGAAAGCATCTTGTGTTCAATCGCCATACCATCTTCATGAGACAGTGCATTGAATACCTTCATCATCTTGTCAGAACCAAACAGACGCATCAGATCATCTTCAAGGGAAATGAAAAATCTTGTATCACCCGGATCTCCCTGTCGTCCGGCACGGCCTCGAAGCTGATTATCAATTCGTCTTGATTCATGACGCTCTGTACCGATAATCTTCAGACCGCCCAGTTCAGCCACACCATCCCCAAGCTTGATATCGGTACCACGACCGGCCATATTCGTGGCGATGGTCACCGCACCTCTTTCACCGGCATGTGCAACAATCTCCGCTTCCTTCTCATGGAACTTCGCATTCAGAACGGTATGCGGAATCCCCTCTTTTCTCAGACGGTTACTGATTTCTTCAGAGCCTTCGATGGTGATTGTACCAACCAGAACAGGCTGTCCCTTCTGATGGGTCTCAATAATCTCTTCAACAATGGCATTGATTTTCTCTCTGTGGGTACCAAATACCAGATCATCATGATCCACACGGATAACTTTCTTGTTTGGCGGGATCTCGATAACATCCAGACCATAGATCTCACGGAACTCTTCCTCTTCTGTCAGGGCAGTACCGGTCATGCCGGCTGTCTTGTTGTATTTATTAAAGAAGTTCTGCAGTGTGATCGTTGCCAGCGTGCGGCTCTCTCTCTTAACTTCTACACCTTCTTTTGCTTCAATCGCCTGATGGAGACCATCTGAATAGCGACGGCCCGGCATAATACGACCTGTAAATTCATCGACGATCAGTACTTCTCCATCCTTAACCACATAGTTCTTATCACGGAACATCAGATAATTGGCGCGAAGAGCCAATGTCATAACATGCTGGATCTCAAGGTTATCAGCATCAGCCAGATTGTTCAGATGAAAATACTCCTCTACCTTCTTGACACCCTGTTCTGTCAGAACAACATGTTTCTCTTTTTCATTGACAATGAAATCACCGGTCTCTTCAACTTCTTCACCCATCATGACTGTCATCTTGTTGATCTCGCCCTTACGCTCACCCTTTGTCATACGTTTGGCCAGATAATCACAGGTGTTGTAAAGTGCCGTTGACTTTCCGCTCTGACCTGAAATGATCAGCGGTGTTCTGGCTTCATCGATCAATACGGAGTCCACCTCATCGATGATCGCATAATTCAATTCACGCTGTACCAGCTGCTTCTCATAAACTGCCATATTGTCACGCAGATAATCAAAGCCAAGTTCATTGTTCGTCGCATAAGTAATATCGCACTGATAAGCCGCACGACGTTCGTCCGGATTCATACTGTTCAAAATGACGCCAACGCTCAATCCAAGAAAACGATGAACTTCACCCATCCACTCTGCATCTCGGTTGGCCAGGTAGTCATTGACTGTAACAATGTGAACACCCTTGCCCTCAAGTGCATTCAAATAGGCCGGCAATGTAGATACCAATGTCTTACCTTCACCAGTCTTCATCTCAGCGATACGACCCTGATGCAGGATCACGCCACCAATCAGCTGGACTCTGTAATGGCGCATGCCAAGTACACGGGTTGCTGCTTCTCTGACAACTGCATAAGCTTCCACAAGGAGATCATCCAATGTCTCTCCTTCAGACAGACGTTTCTTAAACTCATCTGTCTTCGCTCTCAGCTCTTCATCAGACAACTTTTCCATAGCAGAACCCATGGCTTCAATTTTATCAACGATTGGATATACTCTCTTCAGTTCTCTCTCACTGTGTGTACCCATAATCTTGCTGAAAATTCCCATATAGTTCTCTCCTAAAATCACTGAATTGTGCGCCCTCCTATATACTGTGTTTCTTCCTGTCCGGCGCACCCGAAACGTGTCTATAACGAATTTATTCTAACACTATATACTGCCATTTGCAAATAAAAAAAGCGTAAAAACTTCCGCATCCCCGATAAGAACCCCCGTTTGGTTCCCGGATAGACACAAAAAACCTCAAAAGGAGTTGTTCAATACAGGCACGTTCGCACTGCCATCACCTGTAATTTAAACAACTCCTTTTGAGGCTTTTGCCGATTATATACAACCGCACACTATTTATTCCCCATAGTATGCTTATACTCAATATTCAACACGGATTTAGTTCTCCGGTTCGATCAGACCGTATGTGTTGCCTTTTCTCTTATAAACAACATTGACTTCATTGGTCTGTGCATTGCGGAATACAAAGAATGAATGTCCGAGCAGTTCCATCTCAACACACGCTTCTTCAGGATCCAATGGCTTGATCGCAAACTTCTTCGTTCTGACGATCTTCACTTCCTCATCACCATCTGTCTCCATCTCAAGATACGCCGGTTGGAAGTTCTTTCTGCTGTTCTGCTGGTTCGCAATTCTTGTCTTGTACTTTCTCAACTGACGGACGATAATCTCTTCCACCAGATCTATGGATACATACATATTATCACTGGACTGTTCTGCACGGATTGTATGTCCTTTCACAGGAACTGTTACTTCAATCTTCTGACGCTGCTTCTCAACGCTTAACGTAACAATAATCTCTGTCTCAGGTGTAAAGTACTTCTCAAGCTTGCCTAACTTGTCGTAAATGGCTTCCTTCAATCCTTCTGTAACTGTGATATTGCGGCCGCTGATGATATAACGCATATAACCATCTCCTTCATCTATATTCCACTGAAATGAATCAGGGTCTTTCTGTCTTACAACTTGTAAAACTATAGCATTATTATACCATATATACCGATTCTTTCAAGTCAATTCATTAAATTTTCAAAAAATAAATGTATTTTTAGACTATTGGACGTATTTTATTTAGAATTTTTTGTGCCATTTTTATTATTATTTGTCAATACAAAAGTCAAGTATTTTCGCGTTTTTTTTCCTCAATTCGACACTTTTTACGTTTTATACAAAACATATATTTGCATAAGTGCTCAAGATATCCACCATTTTTTTATCCACAAACCTGTGGATAAAGTGGATAACTCTGTGTATAACTCAAAAATAGCGCCTTTTCAGTGTTTTTGCCTGTGGATAACCTGGTGATAACTTTTCACTTGTCCTCATCCTCTATCGGGCAACTTCGACATGTTTTGGCACAATTATTGTGCAATTCTCACAATTAGACATTTTTAAATTGTTTCACTCCCGAAATAATCAGAATTTCATCGAAAGTTTTCCATAAAACAATTGCTATTTTTCCATCTATTCACATAGCGTTGTCCTTTGTCGAATGATTGTTGAAAAACCGATCAAAGGAAAGAAAAAGAAAAACTGCATGCCCGCAGAATACTCTGCAAACATACAGTTTTTCTTTCGTATATTGATTAGATAATACGTTTTGCACACATTGGTGTTCTGTAGTACAGATCGGAAATGATAATTCCCTTTGATGGTGTACTTGCATGAACAACCTTGCCATTACCGATATAAATAACAACATGGCCGACGCCTTCGCTGTCACCATAGAATACAAGGTCACCAGGCTGAAGATCACTGATGGCTACAGATGTGCCAACAGTTGCCTGAATACTTGCACGTCTCGGAATGGAATAACCGAAATGCAGGTAAACCTGCTGTGTAAATCCTGAACAGTCAACACCATTTGTCAGGCTGTTGCCGCCATAGACATATGGATAACCGACATACTGTACAGCGAAGTCTGCAATCTGCTGGCCCAGTGAAGAGCTGGATGAAGTAGATGAAGCAGTTGTATTGCTTGTTACAGTTGGCTTGGTCGTCGTCAGATAATCACTCTTGATGTAACCTGTCTGACCGTTATAATCAACACGGCTCCAGCCGCTGCTTGTCTTGCCTGTTCGTGTAATGCTGCCGCCTGCTGCAAGTGTACCAATCTTATCCGCATCTGCTGATGCTTTGGCACGGATATTCACACCTGCTGTTGCATAAACGGTTTCTTTCACTTCTTCAATATCACTCTTAGAAGAGGAAGTATTGGATGAAGAAGATGTCTGATTGCTCTCAGTTACCTGAGGCTTTGTTGTTGTCAGATAATCACTCTTAATGTAACCTGTCTGACCATTGTAATCCACCTTACTCCAGCCATTGCTGTCTGATGTACGTGTAATGCTGTAGCCTGCGATCAGTGTACCGATAACATCCGCATCTGCTGATGCCTTGGCACGGATATTCACACCTGCTGTTGCATAAACAGTTTCTTTCGTTTCCTGCTTTTTCTCAGTTGTCTGCTGTGTACTGTCTGATGCTGCAGCCGGTTTCGTTGTTGTCAGGTACTCGCTCTTGATGTAGCCTGTCTGACCATTGTAATCCACCTTGCTCCAACCGTTGTCGCCAACGCCTGTACGTGTAATGCTGTAGCTTCCTACCAGTACATCCAGTTTATCTGCATCTGTCGATGCTGCTGAACGGATAGATACGGAATACGTTGCCCATACCGTTTCATTCACATCTGTATAAGAAGCAGCGGATGCTTTATCCTGCTGAGTCTTCTCTGGCTCTGCGGCTTTTGTTTCTGCTGTTTCAGTTTCAGCAGCCTTTGTCTCCGTCTCCGCTGTTGTCTCTTTCTCTGTTTCAGCTTCTGTTTCGGACGCTTCAGTCTCAGTAGTCTTTGTCTCTGCAGTCTCAGATTCCTTCTTCGTCTGCTCTTCATCAACAGAAACAGCCTCTTCGTATTGCACATCCAGAACAACTGAATCTGCCGGAATGTAACCTGTGTTGTCGCCAACCTTAACCTGTACCCACTGGCCATCGTCTGATGCTCCGAGCACTGTCAGCTTCTGATCCCACAAAACAGTTGTCACAATCTTGGCATCAGCTGAAGGTTCTTCGTACATATACATCTGCTCAC
>NZ_JBBMEK010000203.1:0-6123 GCF_040096555.1 Coprococcus intestinihominis
CCATCATTTACTTTCAGAACTTTAGCCTGCATTGTATCGCCAACATTGACAACTGTTCTAAGGTCGAGATTAGATGTATTGGAATACTCATTTCTCGTGATGATTCCGTCTGCCTTGTAGCCTATATTAAGAATGATCTCGTCTTCTTTGACATCGATGACGGTACCTTCAACGACTTCTCCTGTTCTGATAGTTTTTAATGATGCTTCCAGCATCTGTTCAAAACTCTGTTCATTACCCATTTCTGACATATTGGTGTGAACCTCCTCGATAATATTATTTGGGGTCGATGCCCCTGCTGTAATACCTACATTACCTATAGATTCAAATGTCTTCAAATCCAAGTCAACAAGTGTCTGTATATAGTAAGTATTTTTACATTCGTTTTTGCAAATATCATATAATTTCTGCGTATTGGAACTCTGTCTTCCGCCAATGACAATCATTGCATCAACGCGTCCGGCTATCTCCCGGGCTTCTGACTGGCGTTCCTCAGTCGCATTGCATATAGTATTTAGACATCTTATATCATAACCCTTTTTTGAAATAATTTCAACTAATAATTGAAATTTATTGTAATTAAATGTCGTTTGTGATACAAGACACAATTTTTTATCCGGATCAGTCTTAAATTCCCGGGCTTCTTCCTCAGATTCGATAATCACCGGCGGTTCCTTGCACCACCCGCTGATTGCCTGCACCTCCGGATGATCCGCACTGCCTATAATAATAATGCCATATCCCTGTTCGCTGTATTTCTCGACAATGTGATGGATTTTCTTAACAAAAGGACATGTGGCATCCACAATATCAAATCCCATCTGTTTCAGAAGATCAATCTCCTCTTTGGATACTCCGTGTGACCGAATGATCATCGTCCCGCCTGCAAGGGCAGCTGCTTCTTCGATAGAATGAACCACCTTTACCCCTTTGGCCTCAAGGTCCTCAACAACCGTTTCATTATGTATGATCGGGCCATACGTGTAGACCTTGTCTCTGCCGGCAATGCCATAAGCCATATCAACCGCCCGACGGACACCGAAACAAAATCCTGCAGTCTTTGCCAAAATAACATTCTTCATTTTATACACCTTCTAAATGCGGTCAAGGATCAGCTGTCTAAGGCAATTAACGACTTCATCAATATTCATCTGTGATGTATCCACTCTGACCGCATCCTCTGCCTGTTTAAGCGGTGCGATTGCCCGGTTCATATCACGTTCATCACGCTCAATGACCTCACGTTCAACATTCTCCAAGGTACAATTGATTCCCTTCGCTGTAAATTCTTCATATCGTCGCAGGGCACGCACATGCGCATCCGCCGTCAGGAAAATCTTCACATCCGCATTCGGTAAAACATGCGTTCCGATATCTCTGCCATCCATAATGACATTTGATGCAGCTGCCAGAGAGCGCTGCAGAGAAAGCAGTTTAGCCCGCACTTCAGGTATTGCCGAAATCTTGCTGGACATCTCACTGACTGCCTCCGTACGGATAAAATCATTAACATTCCTTCCATTCAGAATAACCTGCTGTTCACCATCGCTGTATCGGATATCGATTGTGATTGCATCACAGGCACTTCTGACAGCATCCATATGCTGAATGTCCGTCTTCTGCTCTATCATATATAATGCCATGGCCCGATACATCGCACCAGTATCCACATAAATATAGTCCAGCTCCTTGGCAAGCTTTTTGGCGATTGTGCTCTTTCCTGCACCAGCTGGTCCATCTATCGCTACATTTATACTCATTATTCTCATTCCTTTACTCTGTGATTGCTTCTGCCGCAGACCTGCCCGCCAGATAAGCCGTTGACCAGGCAATCTGAAGATTATAACCGCCGGTAACTGCATCCAGATCCAGGATCTCACCGGCAAAATACAGCCCCTTCACAAGCTTCGATGCCATCGTACTCGGGTCCACCTCTTTAACACGGATGCCTCCCTGGGTAATGATTGCCTCATTAAAACCACGCACACCTGTCACCGTCATAGTCAAATGACGCATTGTATGAATCAATTTCTGGCGCTGCTTTTTCGTCACATCATGCACGATCATGTAAGGATCAATCTCCGAAAGTCTGATAATCACAGGTATCAGACTGGACGGTAAAAGTTCTGACAATGCATTTCTGATCTGCTTATTCATGTTCTTATCAAAATCCCTAAGCAGCCGTGCATCCAACTGTTCTTCGGTCAATGAAGGTTTCATATCAATCTCAGCCGTAACAGTGCCTTTCTTCAGATAAGGGGCTATCCGGGTACTGCCGCTTAATACAACCGGTCCGGTAATGCCAAAATGTGTAAACATCATCTCTCCGAATTCCCGGTAAAATTCTTTCTTCCCGCATCGAAGGGAAAAATTGATATTTTTCAAAGACAGTCCCTGAAGTTCTGTACACCATGCATCATCCACAATCATCGGTACAAGTGAAGGCACCCTCGGTGTCACATGATGACCCGCATGCTCAGCCATCCGATAACCGTCTCCGGTAGAACCTGTTGAAGGATAAGAGACACCGCCGGCAGCCAGGATCACCACATCTGCTTCAACCTTCTCTCCGCCGGACAAGAAAATCCCTCTTATCTCATTGTCTTCAATCCACAAATCACAGACTTGCTGTTTCAAATGGACCTGCACATGCCTGTCCTTCAAAACACGTTCCAGTGTACGGATCACATCAGAGGATTTATCTGAAACCGGAAATACTCTCTGGCCTCTTTCTGTCTTCAATTCCAGTCCCTGTTCAGTCAGGAACTGCATCATATCCTGATTGCTGAATGTATAAAATGCAGAATATAAAAATCGTGCATTTGTCACGACATGACTCAGCAATTCCTCCACATCATCGCATCCGTTTGTAATATTGCATCGACCCTTACCGGTAATAAAGAGTTTCTTCCCAAGTTTCTCATTATGTTCATATATATGAACTTCCGTATGTTCATTCGCTGCCGAAACAGCCGCAAATATACCGGCGGCTCCACCGCCGACAATTATTATTTTCTTCATAAAAAGACTCCATCCGAATCATTAATCAATGCGTTCATATTCGTTCATCGTATTCCATATTGATTCCATAGACAACATTGTATCCGTTACGGAATCCTTATACCGCATACTCAGTGCTGCCAGCAATGCATTAACAACACTGAGCGGTGCAACAAGCGAATCCACAAAGGAAACCATATCACTGCCTGCATAAATCGAACAATCTGCATATTTAGCCAATGGTGACTGTTCGCCGTCTGTAATAGCGATAATCTTCGCCTTACGGTTCTTGGCGAATGAAACGGTCTGTATTGTCTTCACTGAATAACGTGGAAAACTGATTGCAAGAATCACATCCTGCTCTCCAATACGATGAATCTCCTCAATTGATTCTGTCACACTGTCTGAACGTATTAATCGAACATCATCAAAGATATAGCTCAGATAATAGTTTAAAAATGAAGCAAGCGTACTGCAGCTTCTCCCGCCGATCACATAAATCTTCCTGGCATCCCCAATCAAATCAACCGCCCTGTAAAATGCATCCCGGTCAATCATTTCTTCCGTATGTTTCAAATTCTGTATATCATTATGGAGCACAGAAGAAATAAGATCCGGGCTCTCAGATAATCTCTCGTATGCCAGTGAAATTCTCTGAACAGAACTCAATCTCTGTTTCACAAGTTCTCCCAGTGCCTTCTGGAACTGCGGATATCCTTTAAAGCCAAGCTCTGTTGCAAATCGAACAACCGTCGATTCACTGACTCCGACAATCTTTCCAAGGCGAGCCGCTGTCATATCCACTGCCTTATCATAATTATTACATATATAATCTGCTATATATCTCTGCCCTTTGCTGAATGTTTTATAAGATTCCTCTATTAATTGCAGCACATCTGCCGATGTATCCATATTTGCCTCCAGTTTTTTCATCAGTCTGTTTTATCATAACACAGATTTTTCATTCCCGCAAGTAATCAAAGAATGCACACAAACTTATACTTCTTTGTGAATAATGCGAAGAAAAGGCTGTTCCAAAACATGTTTTGAAACAGCCTTTCTTTCATCCTCTATGTATGTTAGAAGAAAAGGAATTATTTTTTAACGATAAGAGCCTGGCCCTGGCCACCACCGATACACAGTGTAGCAAGACCTGTATGGGCGTCTTCTCTCTTCTGCATTTCATATAATAATGTAACAAGGATTCTGGCACCTGATGCACCAATTGGATGGCCAAGAGCAATAGCACCACCATTAACGTTAACCTTGCTCATATCAAACTTAAGATCCTGAGCAACTGCCAGAGACTGAGCTGCGAAAGCTTCATTTGCTTCGATCAGATCAAGATCATCAACTGTCATGTTAGCTCTAGCCAATGCCTTAGTAACTGCAGGGACAGGGCCAACACCCATGATAGATGGATCTACACCGCCTGTAGCATAGGAAACGATTGTTGCAAGAGGTTTGATACCTAATTCATCAGCTTTTTCTTTGGACATAACAACCAGAGCTGCTGCACTGTCGTTGATACCTGAAGCATTAGCCGCTGTAACTGTACCGCCATCTCTCTTGAAAGCTGGTTTTAATTTAGCCACTTTTTCAAGTGTTGTGCCGAATTTAGGATGTTCATCTGTATCAAATACTGTATCACCCTTCTTGCCATGGATAACTACAGGAACGATTTCATCTTTGAACTTGCCTGCTTTGATAGCTGCTTCTGCTTTGCTCTGGGAAGCTACTGCAAATTCATCCTGCATTTCTCTTGTGATACCGTATTTCTCAGCAACGTTTTCAGCTGTGATACCCATGTGATACTGGTTGAAAGCATCCCACAGACCATCATTAACCATAACGTCGATCATCTTAGAATTGTTCATTCTTGCGCCCCAACGAGCACTAGGAACTGCATATGGAGCAGCACTCATGTTCTCTGTACCACCACAAACAACGATTTCAGATTCGCCTGCAAGAATCTGGTTAGCTGCAAGAGCAACACTCTTCAGACCGGAACCACAAACGATATTAATTGTCATAGCTGTTGTCTCAATAGGAAGACCTGCCTTTAAAGTAACCTGACGAGCGATATTCTGGCCAAGACCTGCCTGTAATACGTTACCGAAAATAACTTCATCAACCATCTCAGGTTTGATGCCTGCTCTCTTAACTGCTTCCTTAACAACGATTGCACCAAGTTCTGCTGCTGGAACATCCTTTAATGTACCGCCAAATGTACCGATAGCTGTTCTACATGCACTTGCAATTACAATTTCTCCCATGATCTTGTTCTCCCTTTCAATAACATAACATGATAAAATATTAATAAAGCTGCAATGTCACGTGCGTATTAACGAAACTCTTTGAAAAACTTTTGACCCATTTTCAACTCCCATGAGCATTCGTTAATTCTTTAACATCGTGTTGATGTTATTATATCATGAATTTCTGATTTGTACAGTACTTTTTTTTAATTTTTTAAAGTTTTTTATTTTTTGTCTGAAAATCATCCCTGTTCGGCAATTTCTTTCAGCACTATTGATTGACGAGTGCTCGCAAAAAGCAAATTGGCCCAGCCAACTACATGTTAATAATCTAACGTGATTGGCTGAACCAATTTATCTATTTCCTACACTGGATAAGCTCCGGCTTTCGTGTCCGCCCGGGTAGGATCGACTTTCTCCTGCTGCGCCTCACGGTACTTGAAGAAATCAACGGCTACCTGCGGGAATAAAGCGTAGGATAATACATCTTCATCCTGCTGTTTATAGCGGGCCACCTCTTTCTCCATTTCCCTCAGCTCGGGTTTCAGAAGATCTGCCGGACGACAAGTGATCGGTGTCTCATCACCGCAGGCTTTCTTCTGAACTTCTGGATTAAATGGCTTCACGGTCTGACCGTATTCGCCATGAAGCAGGGCCTTGCTTTCTTTGGTAATCATTTTATAGCGTTCACCCATCAGAACGTTCAGTACAGCCTGGGTACCAACAATCTGTGATGACGGTGTTACAAGCGGCGGTTCACCAAAGTCTTTTCTTACACGAGGGATTTCCTCAAGTACGTCATAATATTTATCCTCAGCATGTGCATCTTTCAACTGCGATACCAGATTGGAAAGCATACCGCCGG
>NZ_JBBMEK010000204.1:0-6097 GCF_040096555.1 Coprococcus intestinihominis
TACATCTTTGTATCTGTCTGGAATTGTGGATACGGTACTACTGCAAACACCTACCAGATCCAGTTCCAGCTTATCGCAAATATCTGCGGTTGCCGGAGAAGTCGCTATGATTCTTGGGCTTTTTTTCATTGCCTGTACTTTTTTCTTGGCTGCTTCTACGGCTGCCTTTTCTTCCGGATCGTCAATCTCTAAGAGAGACTTGGCATCTTCATCGGAAGAATCCTTGTCCGATTTGCTGTCAGAAGTCTTTTTATCTGCCGTCTTACTGCTGGCTGTCTCATCTGTACTGCTCTCTGTCTGCGTAGCAGAATCACTGCTTTTCTTTCCCTGACTCTGGTCTACACAACCTGCCAGAGAAAAAATCATGGTCATTGCAAGGAGAACGGCCAATGCTTTTTTCAAACGCCTATTCATCATCGTCCTCTGCACCTCCCCAACGTTTCCAGTTCTTACGGAAGAAATAAATCACTCCGGATACTGCTCCAAGCAGAATCAGACCTGTTACTACAACTGCCAATGCAATCTGGAAAATCCGGTTGCCGGAAGAAGTATTTCCGCTATCGGAATCGCTGTCACTTGTTCCATCTTTCGCAGTAGAAAGACTTAATCCTTCTGAAGAATTTACTGGATTTTCTGTATCCAGTGAAGAAGAATCACTACTCGGTTTTGCTGCTTCCTTGATACTGCTTTCCAGTTTCTTTGATGAGCTGGAAGAACTGCTTTTATCAGATGAGCCGGAACTCTGAAGAGAAGAATTACCAGAACCCAAACTGCTGTTTCCACTTGAAGTAGAACCTGAATTATCTACTGAACCAGAACCACCGGACTCTGCCGCTGTTCCATTCGAGCTTTCTGTTACCATAGTTGCGTTCATATCGGTATTGTTACCCTCGCTGTAGTCACTCGGATACAGATAGAAAATAACATTTCTTCCCATCGGCTCTACATACATCTCGCCTCTGACAATACAATTTTCACTTGGCACACGCATACACACATCGGCTGTTGTACCGTTGCTGTCTGAACCATTTCCTGTAATACCGATTTCTGATGGTGTAGACCAGCCGGAATCTCCTACATTCTGTACCTGAAAACTATGTCCACTGGTGTAGTCCATCAGACTCATGCGGATTGTCAGATAATAAGCTCCATCGTCTGATACTTCCAAGATACCATTGCTGTATACACAACCTTCTACCATGCCCTGTCCTGTTGCATAAGAACTCTCTCCACCGGAATCTTCGATTACTCCAGTAACCGGGTGTGCGTAACATCTGTTAATTGTACAGCTATACACTGTCCCGCTTGCGGCATAAGCCTTAACAGCAGGAAAGCCTGCCATTAAAGTAATGGCAAGCACACAAGTCATAATGGCAGACAATATTTTATTTTTTTTCGCTGCTAATTTCATTCCTTATCTCCTGTTAAATGAGTTTGGCAGACTCCCAGTCCCGAAGGAATGGGAGGGTTCGTCTGCCAAATCACTACTTATTATTTTACGTTTGCTCTTTTATTTTTGTTGTACTCCATGATTCCTGCCAGTAAAGCGACTCCTCCGAGAAGAAGGATAGCTGCCCACAGGGTATTGTTCTGTACAACATCATTAGTCTTAACATTGGATGCTGATTTCAGGCTGGAACCTGATCCAAGGCTTGATGTTCCACTCTTTAATGATGAACCACTTCCAAGGCTTGATGTTCCACTCTTCAATGACGAACCACTTCCAAGTGAGGAAGAACCAAGTTTGCTGCTTCCAAGAGAATTGCTTCCAAGGGTATTATTTCCAAGTGAGCCGTTTCCAAGAGAAGAGCTGTTGTTGTTTCCGTTGGAATTATTATTGTTGTTGTTTCCGTTGGAATTATTATTGTTGTTATTTCCATTGTTGTCATTCTTATCAAAATCTGGATCATCAGCTGTTGTTGCTTTTAATGAGCTCCAATCCAGTTTCAGGAATACTGGCTGTGTACCTGTACCAGAGCTGATAGCGTCCATAATCGGTACGAATACCTGTAACGGAACATATCCATCCTTCAGAGCTTCCGGGATCAATTCGAATGTTACTTCATCTGGATAGTTTGTTCCGTACTGGTCAGAAACCAGTGAGCCATCGCTGTTCTTCTGATAGCTGTCAACTGTAGCATCCGCAAGTGTTCCCTGCGGATTACCATACTTATCAAGTGTGTAACCTGTTGTGAAGTATTTGAGCTGGCTTAAATATCCAAGTTTCTGGCTAATAGTGAGTCCATTGAAATTCAATGTAATATAATATTTTCCGTTTTTAACGGTTAATTTTATTGTATGATTGATAGCTGCATCTGACATAGATGCTGTAGTCTTATCAATTTTCACCATATTTCCGGTAATGGAATATACACCATCCGTAAGATTTTTTATATCTAATCCACTGCTATTTCCATTATTGTTATTACCGTTATTGTTATTTCCTCCGTTATTATTGCCACCGTTATTATTATTTCCATTATTGTTGGAATCCGATGGTTTTGCTTCCAGATTCATAATAGCAGAAACAAGTTCATTGGACTGTGCAACCACTTCATCCTGTGTTGCCTTTTTATTGTCATATACTTCTTCAGCAGCTTTTATTACTTTTTTCAATGCTGAAATAGATTCTTTAGTATAAAGATCTTCTCTTCCTGCTAAATTTGACGCCGTTACTAACAAATCATGTAATCCGCTCTTATCTACTTCTATTTCAGAAACTTCTGACATGTGATTCATCAGGTATTCTAATACTCGAACCTGTGAATCCACATCATCCTGTGAAGCATTTGCATCATCATAAACACCTTTTGCTGTGTCGTATGCAGATTTTAACGCTTCAATTGATGCTGCTGTATACTTTGATGTCTCCTGCAAATATTCTTTTGCATTTTTCAAGGCTTTTTTCAGATCAGTTTTATCTGCACCTACTGTTTCTAACGATTCGATTGCCTTGTTAATTGCATCAATGCACTTATTTACCTGTGTCTGAGATGCATTTTCATCATCAAATACTTTTTGTGCTTCATCTCTAGCCTGCTGTAATAATGCCTTTGATGCATCTGAATATGTAATGTCTGAATTATTCAGATAACTGTCAGCGGCCTTTATCGCTTTCTTTAATTCTGATTTGTCTGTTTTTACCTCATCTTTTGTCAGTGCATCAATAGCTGCCTGTAATGCTTTTACTGAATTATCTACAGAATCTTGTCCGGCATTCATACTATTATAAACATCTGTTGCTGCAAGGATCATTTTCTGCAAAGCTGCAAAACTTTCGTCAGATGCCTCGCCCTGTTCCAGTTTTGATGCCTCATCAATCAGTTTTTTCAGTTTAGACTTATCTGTTTCAACACCTGAAATCTGCTTTCTACTATCCCAGTCTAATTGAATCTTTGCATACTGACGACCACTTCCTGTATTAAGTGCTTCCATAACAGGGACATAAACCTGTACCCACACTTCGCTATCACCGAGTGAATCCAATGTCAGGTTCATAATATGCGGATATAATTTTCCTTTTACATTACTATCTGTTCCTGTCTTTGGATCATTATAGGAATCGTAAGTATCTTCATAGTAAGACTCTACAGTTGCTGGAACTGGTGTTTCACCATCTGGCATATCATATCCAGTTTTTCCACCTTCCCAACCAGGGAAATAATTTAATTCCGCTAAGTAACCTTCAAATCCACTTGTTGTTAATGGCGCATACTCCATACGCAATACTGCTGTCGTTTTTCCAGTCTCTTTATCTGTTGAAACAACTACCTGCATTGGTTTTAATAATGCAGCATTTCCCATAGACGGCTGGTCTGCTGATGCGTGCCACATTTTTCCATCAATTGTGTAAACACCATCGTAAACAACATTTTCTTTCTCTTTTTCCAACATAGCATCTGCGGCTGCCTGAAGAGCAAGAATCTGTTTATCAACATCATTTTGTGATGCATTCGGATTATTTACAACTGCCTGTGCTGCATCAATTGCTGCGTTAAATGCATCAACACTGCTTTGCATATATGCACTTGTATCCAATGCTTTTGCATTAGAAATCATTTTAATCAGTTCACTCTTATCTACCGATCCCTGAAGATTTGCAATTGCTGTTTCCAGTGTTTTTGTCATTGCATCAACCTTATCCTGTGTCGCATCTGGATTTTCTTTTAATGCTTTTGCTTCAGCTATTACTGTTTGTAATGCATCCCAGCCCGGATAATTTGCATCATTCGTAATTCCTGTTGCTTTTTCATACATTTCATCAAACGCTGTCCAATCTGATGCTCTTTTCACCAGACCTTTAATAGCAGCATTCAATTCTAACGTCATTTTATCAATTTCTGTTACTGAGGCACTCTCATTTTTAACCAATTCCTGTGCCTGATTCAGCAATTCTTTCATTGTATTGTAAGACGTTGCTGTATATTCTTCTTCATTTTTACTTTCAGCTTTTTCAATTGCTTTATTCAGTTTATCCAAACTTGCAACTTTAGCTAAATTATTAATTGCTACATTGATTGCATCAACCTGCTCATCTACTTCACTCTGAATAGAAACCGGATTTTTAAATACTTCTGTTCCATTTGAAACTGCTGTCTGTAATGCAGATACAGCTTTTGAATCATAATTTTCCGGATTTTCTGCAGCGTCTTTTAATTTTTCCTGAGCAGTATTAATAATTTCTTTTAAGGAATCTTTATTCACTTCCTGCTTAGACATATCTACAAATGTTAATAATCCCTGTGCAGTTTTACCATCTGCCGTCTGATATCTAATAGATACAGAATTTGCCATCTCATTTAAGCTGAACTCAATTCCAGCAACTTCTTCTTTGTCATTCTTAATCAGTTTAGCCTCTTTATATTCCTGAGATGTAAGATCATAATATTCAAACTGCTGAATATCTTTTGACTTCAGATATATGTCTGATTTTTTACCATCTTCCCCTACAAGGAATCTTGTATCAGTAATATATTCCGTATCATCAATTTTTCCAGTCGCAGTATAGACACCCTCTGTAAGCTCTGGTGCTTTTTCCTTTTCAAGGCTATCTATGGCTGTTCTTAAACTTATATAAGCATTTGTCAGTTCCTCTTCAGAGGAAGAATCATTTTTATAAATTTTTTCAGCTTCATCGTATGCCTTTGTCATGTTTGCCCATGAATCTGCTGTATACTCTGCCTGAATAGCTGTTTTTTCAATTGATAACAGTTCTTTTAATCCGTTCTTAATCGGGACATTTGGTACATCATCCGATGTTTTTTTCGCATTAGCCCAATCTAATGTGAGCCATGCGTCCTGTTCAAAGTTTCCACCACCAATAGCGTCCATAATCGGTACTTTAAATCTTGCCGGCCACTGAGCCTTATCACTCACCAATTGAACATATCCCGTCTTAGGATAGTAGTTAAGTGTTCCCTCATTAAAAGAATCCGTCAAATAGCTTCCATCTTCATTCTTATAATAAGATGTGAATACAACTGGAATCAACGAACCTGTTGGCTGATTACCCTTCATTTCCATGTCTGCACCATAAATCCACATCTTTGTCATATAAGAAGTAAGTGACATGTTTTCTACAGATGTATAATCCATATATAATGTTTTTACATCATCATTCACTACCAATTCTGCCGTTCCACCGAGGCACCTGTTTGCCATAGATAACTGCCCCTCTTTTGTCAAATGGTAAACCGATACAGGAATTTTATATGTACCATTTTCTAATTTGTCAGCATCCTGTGTAGTTTTTGTTTCATAAAGAGCATAATGACCTAATTTATTGGTTGATATTACAAAATAATTTCCATCATCTGTTTTTTCAACTGATCCACTTACATTTGGATTTGTTCCCAGATTGTCAATAAACGTTGCTAACTGAACTTTATCTGCATTCCAATCATCTGGAATTTTAAATTTCAAAGTAACCTTTTTACTTGTATCGATCAGTTTGCTGCCATTTTTATATTGAATTTTATATGTTGCCATATAATAATTTTTGTATAATCCATCAATATTAGCCATCAAACAATCATACGGATCTTCTTTGTTGTCTGGATCATCTACAATTTCTTCACTAATCAACGATGCATCTGGA
>NZ_JBBMEK010000205.1:0-6048 GCF_040096555.1 Coprococcus intestinihominis
AAATTTCAAAAACAGACTTAAAAATGCAAGCATTTTATACCTGTTTTTGAAATTTTGCTTGGCTCTGAACAGTTACAAAATATGACTTATCAGTTCCCGTTATATTGTTTTTGTTTTGCAGTTGCCTGCATATTTGTCAATATATACGCACCGGGCTGTACGAAAGGGCATCCGCCGAATCTTCGATCACCCTTCTCCTCGTTAACCGGATCACTCCGGTACATGGCGCTTAAAGAAAAAATTATGGTGAATCCATCTATTCAATTGTCAAAGTTTCTTTTGTATACTATAACAAGTCAGCTGTTTTGTCAAGTTTTCTCTTCATCTGCAGACCTGATTGCGGCGCGCTTCCCTGATATTATCCTAAGCAAACATCTGCACCACCCAATAAATTGCTCCCAGTACCCAGCTGGTGACAATGCCGTACAGGATCACCGGGCCTGCAATGGTAAATATCTTGCAACCCACACCAAAAACTTCTCCTTCAGCTTTAAATTCCAGTGCACATGCTGCCACCGAATTGGCAAAGCCTGTAATCGGCACCAGATAGCCCGCACCGGCAAATTTTGTGATGGGCCCCACCCAGTTCAGACATGTCAGGATCACACTGATCAATATTAACGACAGCGTTGTATATCCTGACACCTCATCCTTCATAAGTCCCATACTGCCGTACCAATCCGAAAACATCTGCCCGATGACGCAAATGAAGCCTCCGCTAACAAATGCTTTCAGCATATTTAAAAGGCAGTTATGTTTCGGAGTTACCTGCTTCACGTAATCATTATATCTTTTATCCCGCCTCTTCCTGGCAGCCTGTTTTTCATCTTCCATCCGTTTTTCACCTTTTGTCTGTTTTTCATTTTTTGTCTGCTTTTCACTTTCCATCTGTTTCATTCACACCTTTCTTCTGATCAATCAGTATCCCGCCTCCATATTCTTCAATCTATACCTGCTTTTATTTTATACTGGCATTTATGTCAATATGAAATACCACATCCAGGCCCCCAGTGTTTTGCCGACGGCCATCCAGAAAATGACGACACCGATGCCCTGACGGATACCGATTCTTTTGAAAAACACCGGCAACGCATCCAGCACCTCTGCAATCGCTCCGATCAGACACCCGATAAATATCCCGACCAGAAGGCCTGCTGCACCTGCCAGAAACATCCCTGCCGGTATTTTTACTGCTGTATCTGTCAGCCAGATTGCATTACCAAGCGCACCACCCAGCACAAACATCCATTCATACCATCCGCCATAGGCCGTCGTGTGAGTTATCGTCATTAACCGATGGGGAATTCCCGTAATTACAAGGAAGGTAAATAATCCCGCCGCCACTGCGATTCCGCCCGACATACCGATCCCCCATAAAATCAATGCCTTCATTTTCTCTGTTCCTCCATTAAAACTTTTTCTGCAGCCTTCTAAATACATCGTTATTTCGAAAATGATGTATTAGTCAAGATCCGCCAGGATTTCCTGCGCAATTTTTCTTTCATTGAACGGCAAATAGTCTCCTTTGATCTCCTGATACTGTTCATGGCCCTTTCCCGCCAGGATCAAAATATCTCCCGGCCGTCCCTGTGCCAGCATAAACCGCATGGCTTCTTTACGATCAACCATCATTTGATATTGTCCCTTTGTTTCCTTCATTCCCTCCTCAATTGTCTGCATAATCCGCTCCGGTTTCTCATATCTTGGATTATCCGATGTAATCACTGTAAAGTCTGCATATTTTCCTGCCACACAGCCCATCTCTCTGCGCCTTGCTGCTGATCTGCCTCCGCCGCATCCGAAAAGAACCCACAGTTGTCTCGGATGATACCGGCGCATCGTCTCCAGTATATTTTTCAGACTCATGGCATTATGGGCATAATCAATCAGAAGCAGATATCCCCTGTCATTGTCAATAACTTCCACCCTTCCGGGAACACGGATTGTCTTCAGTGCTTTTCGGATAATCTCCTGATCAATACCATAGTGTCTGCATACGGTGATTGCCGCCACTGCATTATAAACAGAAAACGCCCCCGGTGCTGATACTGCATATTCTTCCCCATTGACTTTAAAAAATGTACCTAATTGTCCGTTACGGTTGACTAACATTATATCTGAAGCCTGAACATCCGCTTTTTGCCTACAGCTATAGGTACAAACCTGACATGAGGCATCTTTAAATATTTCCCTATAATAGGGATCATCTATGTTGCCGATCCCAAAGCAGCACTTTTGAAACAGCAGACTTTTATAATGCGCATATTCCGCCATATCTTTGTGCTCTTTCGGGCCGATATGATCTCTTCCAAGATTCGTAAAAACCCCCACATCAAATAAAATGCCATCCGAGCGGTGAAGTTTTAATCCTTGAGAAGAGACTTCCATCACTGCAAAACGGCATCCGGTGTCTGCCATTTTTCTCAGATAACGCTGAATATCAATCGCCTCCGGTGTTGTCCGCTCCGCCCGTTTTTTCTCTTCACCAATCTCATAATCTATTGTGCCCAGAAGGCCCGTTTTATACCCGGCGGCTTCCAGAATATCCCGGATCATAAACGTTGTGGATGTTTTTCCCTTTGTGCCGGTAATCCCGATCACTTTTAATTCCTTTGACGGATAACGATAAAACGCTGCTGCCGCCCAGGCTGCTGCTTCTCGCGTATTTTGCACAGATACAATCGTCATTTGCTCAGGCAGCTTCAGTTCCCCATATGCAGATGTCTTTTTCTCAGCCTGCTTCAGATTTCCATGCACGGATGCCGACTTCTTCCAGAAAGCCTCTTCAACCAGGCATGCTGCTGCTCCTCTCTCTGCTGCTTCTTGAATATATTGATGGCCATCCTGCTCCATACCCTTAATGCAGATGAACAGGCTGTTATTTGTTACTTCTTTCGAACACATTGCAATGGATGCTATATCAGTATCCCAGCTGCCCTGACACAATACTGCCGGAATTCTTTCAAACAATGCTTTCAAAATCATGACATAACTCCAAAAATGGGGTTATACTATATTATGTTTTAGGATGATGTTTGACTCACTTCCAATGTAAGTGCATATTTCCATATTTATACATTTTTTTATGCATTTTATGTCCTATAGGCTTTATTCCATTAAATTGACAGACCAGTTGACCCGTGTTATAGTGCAGTAAACTTAAGAAATGTCTGATATCTCATTCGATCACAGACATTGATTTATTGGAGGCAATCATGTTTGAATTATACGGCTGTCCGACCCACTACGGCGTCGGTGCAAAGGGATTAGTCAAAAGTATCGACTATTTAACAGAAAATTTTAAAAATCTTCAAATGAATAAAGTTCCAGAAATCACGTGTAAGGGACCTTTCCGTGCCAATCTGAAGAATCTCGAAAGTGTATGCGCTACCTGCGAAGGCATTGCTCAGCAAGGTTACCATATTCTAACATCCGGGCATCGCCCTCTGATGATTGCCGGAGATCACAGTGCCGCCATGGGTTCTGTATCCGCTACATCTGTTTATACCAAAGGCGAAACCGGGCTGATCTGGATTGATGCGCACCCGGATATCAACACTGACAAGACAACGGTTACCGGCAATATTCACGGAATGCCGGTGGCTGCACTCCTGGGACTTGGTGAACTTTCCCTGACACATTTTCTGGATGACAGCATCAAGTTAAAATCAGGCAACATTGTTATGCTTGGCCTGCGTGACATTGATCCGCCGGAAGCAGAAATTCTCAAAGAACACCATATTCGTTATTATAAATGGGATTATATTATGGAACACGGTCTTCAGAACTGTCTGAACGAAAGTATTGACTATCTCAGCCACTGCCCGGCTGTTCATGTCAGCTTCGATATTGATTCCATGGATCCGAAACTGATGCCTGGCGTCTCCGTTCCCGTTCCGGAAGGTTTCAATGAAGACGACGTCTTCCTGATGATGGATGAGCTGCTGACACGGCTGCCGGTTCAGGCGATGGATATCGTTGAATTTAATCATGAACTGGACAAGGATGATATTACGGCTGGATTTGTATCCAGACTGGTGGAACATGTGCAGGGATTGTAAAATCTATTGAATCTTTTTGATACAATAAAGGGGCGTATCACAATGATACGCCCCTTTGTTCATCTCACAAAATATTTTCTGTTTTTATCAAAAAATTCATAAAAATACCGAACGTTTTTCAATTCATACCACTTGGCCTCTTCCATCGCACCTGCTCATAGACATATCCATGCTCCAATGCCTCTTCCTGCTGGATCTTTTTAATCTCGTATAAAACATCTTCACTTTTCATGTAAAGACTGCCTGCCGGAATGGATAGATTTCTTCCATTGTTATTAAATAAACCATTCTTTACACCTTACGCCTTGAATTCAGAATTTCTTCCAACGTTCTCGGCGTATAATTCATATAATCCCGCATACATCCAACGTTATAGGCTCTTAATTCTTCCGCTTCATAGACATGCCGGCAGTCATTCGCCCTCATCTCGGACAGACACTTCTGATAAAACCTGTCTTCCTCACTCTCATGGGTATGCCCATACAAGAGAATTCTTCCTCGTCCCATGTTCCTCCAACTGAAAATCGGATAATGGCTCAAAACCAGACTATAATGCTCCTTACCAATCGTGTCATGCATTTCTTTATAATCGCAGATTTCATGAAACAACTGCTGATAACGGTAATCAGAAACATCATCATGATTACCCTTGATCAACACTTTACGCCCTTTTAACTGAGCCACGAATGCAATCAGCTCTTCCTTTTTGCCGCGCATGCTCACATCACCTAAAATATATACCATATCCCCATTGGTCACACGGTCATTCCAGTTCTTTAAAATCATATCATGCATTTCCTGCAATGACGCAAATGGCCGATGATCAAAGGCAATGGCGTTTTCATGAAATAAATGTAAATCACTGATATAATACTTCAATTTTCATTCCTCCTCTCCTATATTTGTATTTGCTGTGGATAGTATTAGCATAACATACTCTATATAATTTTGCTTCCTAACCATCAGTAAAACAACTCATTCATAAAATCTACATTTAATCTTCATTATTTTTCAGATATGCGATAATATTTCTCTGCAATTGCCTATATCTTGCATTTGTATCCGGATTTTTACAGCAATATTCCCTTTGCATTGTTTCATTTGGTTCATATGCAACTTCAATATTATACAAGCCAAACTGTTCACGTGTAAGATCTACATACTGTCCTGTTATTTTATTAAAATAATGTGTTCCACCGCCCTCTACTCTTATTCGATGAATACTTCCACCAAACATATCATATACCAATGTTGCAGTAATTGCACACTGACCATAAGAAGGGTCCTCTGAAACCCATTCGCTCTGACATGACTTATATGCAGTACTGGAACTCCAGGATTTTCTCAAAACAGCATACAATTTATGTAAAGTGTCAATTCCCTTAAATGCCTCTACTTCTTTACACTTTTTATCTTTTAGCTCCTGACCCTGATAATAAAAACCATCTACACCTGCCGGAACTACATCCACAAGTTCCTCTAAAGCTTTCTCAACAGCAGTTCTCATATTATACCCCCATCTATGATTTAAATAATTTCTTTATTACACATTATAACATTTCACATATAAATAAAAAGGGACTTATTTTCATCACAATTAAATACTTTTCTACATACACGTTGCGACAAACTTTTTCTTAAATCCATATATAATAGTTGCACCACCGGTGAGTTTTGAGTACAATTAAAGGAGAATCCATAAATGTCGCATGAAGGTTCTTTCTTATCAAGAACAAAATAAATCACCAGAAGAAATTGCTACTCTCTGTGAGCAATCCATAGATTTTGTACTGGATGTCCTGAAAAAACATAATCTATAATTTTTAAAAGTTAAATATAAGTTTATAAAACTGTTGTAAAACGCTTACATTTCCAAAGCAGGCCATCACATTTCCACATGTGATGGCCTGCTTTGGATATTTCATTCATTATCTGCTGAGCCTCGCCGTCTGCTGTCATTTTCAACTAATAGTTCAATGTTTTTCCC
>NZ_JBBMEK010000206.1:0-6047 GCF_040096555.1 Coprococcus intestinihominis
ACAACGCCTTTTTTATGGTTGATAGCAATAATTTTACCGGACTTGCCTTTATCTTTACCAGCGATAATCTGAACCATATCGCCTTTTTTAATTCTCATTGTTGCTGACACGGTCGCCACCTCCTTACAGAACTTCTGGTGCCAGTGAAACGATCTTCATGAACTGTTTTTCACGTAACTCTCTTGCTACTGGTCCAAAGATACGTGTACCTCTTGGGTTTCCGTCATCTTTGATGATAACAGCAGCATTTTCGTCGAATCTGATATATGAACCATCTTTACGGCGAGCGCCCTTAACTGTACGAACAACAACAGCTTTTACAACATCGCCTTTTTTAACAACTCCGCCTGGTGTTGCATCTTTAACAGTAGCAACAATCACATCACCAATGTTGGCATATCTTCTTGTTGAACCACCCATAACACGGATACAGAGCAGTTCTTTTGCGCCTGTATTATCAGCAACACGAAGTCTTGTCTCCTGTTGAATCATGACTTTACCTCCTGAATTCTACTGAACTAATTATTTAGCTTTTTCGACAATTTCAACAAGTCTCCATCTCTTATCTTTAGATAAAGGTCTTGTTTCCATTACTTTAACTCTGTCACCGATGTTGCATTCGTTGTTTTCATCGTGAGCTTTTAATTTGTATGTTCTATCTACGATCTTCTTGTACAGAGGATGTTTTACACGGTCTTCAATGGCAACAACAATTGTTTTGTCCATTTTGTTGCTGACAACTTTACCTACTCTTGTCTTTCTAAGATTTCTTTCTTCCACGACAATAGTCTCCTTTCTCCGCCAAATTATTCAGCAGCGTTAGCCTTTTCAGTGATCACTGTCTGAATTCTGGCAATATTTTTGCGAACTTCTTTGATTCTGCTTGTATTCTCTAACTGGTTAGTAGCATTCTGGAATCTCAGATTGAAGAGTTCCTTCTTAGCTTCTACTAAAGCCTGAGCTAATTCGTCAACAGACTTTGTATTTAAATCTTTTACATATTCATTAGTTTTCACTGTTATCACCGCCTTCTAAATCTGCGCGAGAAACGATTTTGCATTTAACAGGGAGCTTATGAGTAGCCAGACGAAGAGCTTCTTTAGCAACTTCTTCAGGAACGCCTGCGATTTCGAACATTACGCGACCTGGCTTAACAACTGCTACCCAGTATTCCAGTGTACCTTTACCGGAACCCATACGTGTTTCAGCTGGTTTTGTAGTTACAGGTTTATCAGGGAAAATTTTAATCCAAACTTTACCACCACGTTTGATGTAACGTGTCATGGCAACACGGGCTGCCTCGATCTGGTTGGATTTGATCCAAGCAGGTTCCATTGCAACGATACCGTATTCACCATAAGAAATTTTATTACCACGCTGTGCTTTTCCGGCCATAGAGCCACGGAACTGCTTACGACGTTTTACTCTTTTTGGCATTAACATTATTTATCGCTCCCTTCCTTATTGCCCTTTACTGGAAGAACTTCGCCATGGTAGATCCATGTCTTAACACCAACTTTACCGTAAGTTGTGTTAGCTTCTGCGAAGCCATAATCGATGTCTGCTCTTAATGTCTGAAGTGGAATAGTACCTTCGCTGTAGAACTCTGTACGAGCCATATCAGCGCCGCCAAGACGACCGCTTACGCTTGTCTTAATACCTTTAACGCCGCCTCTTGAACGCATTGTCTTCTGCATGGAAGATTTCATTGCACGTCTGAAAGAGATACGGTTTTCAAGCTGTGCAGCAATGTTTTCTGCAACGAGCTGAGCATCACATTCAGGCATTTTAACTTCTTTGATATCAATTAAAAGCTTTTTGTTTGTGAACTGTTTCAGTTCTGCTTTAACTTTCTCGATTTCAGAACCCTGACGTCCGATAACAACGCCCGGTTTAGCTGTATATACGATTACTTTTACTCTGTCAGATGCTCTTTCGATTTCAATCTTGGAAACACCGGCACTGTATAATCTCTTCTTCAGGTATGTTCTGATCTTGTGGTCTTCGATCAGGTTGTCAGCAAAATCAGCATCAGCATACCATCTGGAATTCCAATCCTTAATAACACCGACTCTGAGGCCGTGAGGATTAACTTTCTGTCCCATTGCTTACTTCCTCCTTATCTTTCATTCAGCACGATTGTGATATGGCTCATTCTCTTTTCGATTCTGTAAGCTCTGCCCTGTGCTCTAGGCTGTACTCTCTTCATGATTGGGCCATTGCTTGCGTAGCACTCTTCGATAAAGAGTTTGCTTCTGTCCATACCGTTGTTGTTTTCTGCGTTTGCAATTGCTGATTTTAATAATTTATCGATAACTGTTGAAGCATATCTTGGGTTGTATGCTAAAATTGCTAATGCTGTTTCTACATCCTTGCCTCTGATTGCGTCAAGAACGAAACAAGCTTTCTGAACAGGAATTCTTGCAAAAGACAGCTTTGCGCTTGGTCTTGTATCCTTATTGCTGTTTCTTTCTCTCTTGATCTGGGATCTATGTCCTTTAGCCATGGATGAAAGCCTCCTTTCAAACTATAATCTTAACGTCTTGATTTCTTTTCGTCTTTACCATGTCCTCTGTATGTTCTTGTTGCTACAAATTCACCTAATTTGTGACCAACCATATCTTCTGTGATATATACTGGAACATGTTTTCTGCCATCGTGTACTGCGATTGTATGTGAAACCATCTGTGGGAAAATAGTTGAACGGCGTGACCATGTCTTGATAACTGACTTATCGCCTGCTGCGTTCATAGCGTCTACTTTTTTAAGTAAGCTCTCATCTGCAAATGGTCCTTTTTTAAGTGATCTGGCCATAATCTAACCTCCTTATTTAATCATGCTTCCGTCGCGTCTTCTTACGATCATCTTGTTAGAATGTTTATTCTTCTTACGAGTCTTATAACCCAGAGCTGGTTTACCCCATGGAGTCATAGGACCAGAACGACCGATAGGCGCACGACCTTCACCACCACCATGTGGATGGTCATTAGGGTTCATTACGGAACCACGAACAGTAGGTCTGATACCCATGTGACGCTTACGTCCTGCTTTACCGATGTTGATCAGTTCGTGATCAATGTTGCCAACCTGTCCAACAGTAGCTCTTGCCTGGATAGGAACAAGTCTCATTTCACCTGATGGCAGTCTTAATGTAGCGTATTTGCCTTCTTTAGCCATCAGCTGAGCAGCGTTACCAGCAGAACGAACAAGCTGTCCGCCCTTACCTGGGTGAAGCTCAACGTTGTGTACCATTGTACCTACAGGAATCTGAGCCAGTGGTAAGCAGTTACCAAGCTTGATTTCTGCTTCAGGTCCGTTCATAAGAACTGCGCCAACCTGTAAGCCGTTAGGAGCGATGATATATGCTTTCTGACCATCTGCATAGCAGATCAGAGCGATATTTGCTGTTCTGTTTGGATCGTATTCGATAGATTTAACAGTTGCAGGAATACCATCTTTATATCTCTTAAAATCAATGATTCTGTATTTTCTCTTAGCACCGCCGCCGCGATGTCTTACTGTAATTTTACCCTGAGCATTACGACCAGCTTTGCTGTTCTTGGATACTGTAAGGGACTTCTCTGGTGTTGACTTTGTGATCTCAGAGAAATCGGAACCGGTCATATGTCTTCTGGAAGGTGTATATGGGTTATATGTTCTGATACCCATTTCGTTCACTCCTTTCAAGTGTCTGATTTATTGTCATGCTTATTTGCATATAATTCGTTGTGCCTTACGGCCTGATCTTAAAGGCCTTCGAAGATTTCGATGTCAGCACTTTCAGCTGTCAGTTTAACGATAGCTTTCTTTGTCTTTGCTGTCTTACCAAATGTCATACCACGTCTCTTTGTCTTACCATCATAGTTCATAGTATTAACACTTGCTACCTTTGTTCCAGCGAACATTTTTTCAACAGCTTCTTTAACCTGAGACTTTGTTGCATCCGGATGAACCAGGAATGTATACTTCTTATCAGCCATTGCATTCATACTCTTTTCAGTGATGACTGGTTTGAGGATGACATCATAATATTTTAAATCTGCCATTATGCATAAACCTCCTGAATTGTTGCAACTGCATCCTGTGTCAGTACAAGTGTATCGTACTTCAGAATGTCATATACGTTAATAGTATTTGTAAGAGCAGTCTTTACTGTAGGAACGTTGTTAGCGGATTTGATAACGTTGTCGTTCTTTTCATTTAAAACAACCAGAGCTTTTTCAGCCTTTAAGTTATTCATAACTGCTACAAATTTCTTTGTTTTGATTTCGTCAAGTTCGAAAGAATCAAGAACGATAAGCTTGCTTTCATTAACCTTTGTTGTTAATGCAGACTTAATAGCCAGTCTTCTTTCTTTCTTGTTTAATTTGATTGAGTAATCTCTTGGCTTTGGAGCGAATACTACGCCACCGCCTGTCCACTGTGGAGATCTTGTTGAACCCTGTCTTGCATGACCTGTTCCTTTCTGTCTCCATGGCTTTCTGCCGCCGCCGCTTACTTCAGAACGTGTCTTTGCGCTCTGTGTTCCCTGACGGGATGCTGCAAGCTGAGCAACTACTGCCTTGTGCATGAGATTTTCATTAACTTCTACACCAAATACGGCATCATTCAGTTCGATTTCTCCAACCTGATTACCTTCAATATTGTAAACAGATAACTTTGCCATCTGTAATGTCCTCCTTTCTCAAACCAATTAAGCTTTTACTGATTCTTTCAGCATTACTAAAGATTTCTTTGGTCCAGGTACTGCGCCCTTAACCAGGATAAGGTTCTTCTCAGCGTCAACGCTTACAACCTCAAGGTTCTGAACTGTAACTCTTACTGCACCCATGTGACCTGGCATATGTTTGCCCTTGAATACACGACCTGGAGTTGTTGCTGATCCGTTAGAACCTGCATGTCTGTGATATTTGGAACCATGAGCCATAGGTCCTCTGGACTGTCCATGTCTCTTGATTGCACCCTGGAAGCCTTTACCTTTTGATTTAGCTGTTGCATCTACTTTGTCGCCAGCAGCGAATACGTCTGCTTTGATTTCCTGACCTAAAGTATAGCTTTCAGCATCTTCCAGTCTGAATTCCTTAAGAAATCTCTTAGCTGTTACGCCAGCTTTTGCAAAATGGCCTTTCTTTGGTTTGTTGACCAGTTTTTCTCTGATGTCGCCAAAACCAACCTGGACTGCACTGTAACCATCATTCTCAACTGTCTTAACCTGTGTTACTACACAAGGGCCAGCCTGAAGAACTGTTACTGGTGTTAAAACTCCGTCTTCACTGAAGACCTGAGTCATACCAACTTTCGTTGTTAAAATTGCTTTCTTCATTAAGAATGCACCTCCTGTTTAAATCTACAGCGGAACGCTATTGCGTTCATCCTAGACGCATTGAGTACATCTTCGACTTTCGTCTGAATCTATATCAACCCAATACCTAAGGATTGTTTTCAATGTTATTATTTTGTTTTCATCTTGATGTCGATGTAAACGCCAGCAGGCATTTCCAGTCTGGATAATGCATCAACTGTTTTCTGATTTGGAGCGATGATATCAATCAGTCTCTTATGTGTACGCTGTTCAAACTGTTCTCTGGAATCTTTGTATTTGTGAACCGCTCTTAAGATTGTAACAACTTCCTTCTTTGTTGGAAGAGGAACTGGACCGCTCACCTTAGATCCTGTTTTCTTTACAGTTTCGATAATTTTACCAGCGCTCTGATCGATTAATTTGTGATCATACGCTTTGAGTGTAATTCTCATTACTTGACTTGCCATAAAAAAAGCCGCCTCCTTTTCGCACTATTCATTAAGTACGACAAGCGGTGACTGTACACTTTCCCGTGTGTTTCCTGATGTCAACACACACTTATTCTGTCTTACATTCTTCTATAGACAGACCTTGTTAACTTTGTACAGTGACTTGTCGCCAGTTTTCAAACTTGACATTCGCTCCACGGAACACCTGCGCAACCCTCGCAGCAACCTCACGCTTCATAGCTATCAATGTCACAAGCTTCTCTAGTATATACCATAAAATATAGGAATGCAAGTGT
>NZ_JBBMEK010000207.1:0-6012 GCF_040096555.1 Coprococcus intestinihominis
GCCATTAGCTGATACAATGTAGGTGTTACATATTTCGGGCGGCCGCATACCAAGCTCTTCTAATTCTTATAGGCCGCCCTTTTTATGTCTTTTTTTATTGCAGTAAATCCAGGATAGATTCACCGATTGATCCTTCTGGCATATTTACTCCGAAGTTCTCAGTGATGGTTGCCCCAAGGACAGCAAAATTGTGAAATGCGTCTCGCTCCTTAAGAATACCTGATGCCTTCATAGATGGTGAATAGGCGATCATCGGTACGGTTTCACGTGTATGATCAGTACCTGTATAGGTAGGATCATTGCCGTGATCCGCTGTCAGAATCAAAAGGTCATCCTTACGTAAAACATTAAGTAATTCACCAAGCTTAACGTCAAAACGTTCAATTTCTTCACCATAACCAATTGGATTACGGCGATGCCCCCAAAGGGCATCAAAATCTACCAGATTTGTAAAGCATAATCCATTAAAAACTCTACCGGCAATATCGATTGTCTGTTCCATGCCATGAACGGAACTTTGGGATTTGTTGGATTCAGTCAATCCCTCACTGTCAAAGATGTCATAGATCTTTCCAACGGAAATACAACTGTAACCGGCATCTTTTAGGGCATTTAAGGCCGTCAATCCTGTCGGTTTTAAGGCATAATCATGGCGATTGCTTGTGCGGACAAATTCACCGCGTTTTTTGCCGACATAAGGTCTGGCAATGACACGGCCGACACGCCATTCATCTTTTAACGTTAATTCTCTGGCTATTTCGCAGCATCGATAAAGTTCTTTCAGATCAAAAGTTTCTTCATTGCCGCATATCTGCATTACAGAGTCCGCAGAAGTATAAACGATCATATGACCCGTTGCAATTTCCTCTTCACCCAGTTCATCAAGAATAACGGTACCACTGGCACTTTTATTGCCAATGACTTTATGGCCGGTTTTTTCTTCCAGGGCAGCGATCAGGTCTGGCGGAAAGCCGTGTTCAGTGAAGGTTTTAAAGGGCTTCTTTGTTTCAATGCCCATCATCTCCCAGTGCCCTGTCATTGTGTCTTTGCCGTTGCTTTTCTCAAACAGTCGGGCACAACAAGCCATGGGATGTTCAACAGCAGGTACCTGTTTGAGGGGGTGCAGATTGGCCAATCCAAGTTTTTGTAAATTGGGTATATTCAGATGGGCAACGGTATCACTGATATGGCCAAGCGTATCAGCACCGGTGTCGCCGAAACGTTTGGCGTCCGGCATGGCACCGATACCGAGAGAATCCAATACGATCAGAAAAACTCTTTGGTATTTTCCCATATAAATCATCCTTTCTGCGATGAATGCATACATCTTTTTTATTTATATGATACCACAGCGAGATTTACCTGGCAAATTTTAATTCAAGACTTGATAATTTTTAATAATTATTGTATAGTTTAATAGATATAATGTTGATTTATATACATTTAATTAGAGTAACTGTTCAGAGCTAACCTCCAAAATGCTGCGCATTTCGTCGGTGTGGCGTATCCGCCAAATAAAATTTCAAAAACAGTCTTAAAAATGCAAGCATTTTATACCTGCTTTTTGAAATTTTGCTTGACTCTGAACAGTTACAAATTGGACATATAAATAGATAAATGGAGGAACAAATGATGGCTGAAAAGACAGATCGCCGCATCAGAAAGACCAAAGCCCAACTGAGGCGCGGATTGGCTAAATTATTAAAGGAAAAGACGATAAAGGAGATTACCGTTAAGGAGCTTGTGGAGGAAGTTGATATCAATCGCTCTACATTTTATCTTCATTATACGGATATCTATGACTTACTTGAACAGACAGAGAATGATCTGAAGAACGAGATTCTGGAAATTGTTAATAATGACCAGCGATTGAGAATGGAAGAAACAATGCCTTATATTACAGAGTTGTTTGCATTTATTGCTGACAATAGAGAGATTGCATCGGCTTTGCTTGGCCCGCATGGGGATGTTGCCTTTATGCGTCAGATTGAACAGATTATTTTAAGTCATTGTATGAAGTATCTGAAGCCTTATTTGGAACAATTGGATGAGCGAACCCTTGAGAGTGTCAATGGATTCTGCATTGCAGGATGTATAGGTTTGATCATTAGCTGGATGAAGCATGATTTTGAAGATACACCTGAGAGTATGGCCAGGATGACGTATACTCTTGTACTGTCCGCTTTAAAGCCATATATGCAGAGCATCGCCGAGTAAAACCCGGCGATGCTTTTTAGTGCATAGGAATTTAGAATTCCCGATTCAGTTTAATGTTCAGCATGAAGTGGTCCTCTGCATCGATACAATCTTCAATAAAAACATAACACTTCAGATCAAGAGCCTCATTGCCATTGGAAATTTCCAACGACGCATAATAATCCATATAGGACCAATCCATCTGATTCCGGCTGTTGTCCCATCCCACATAGTTTGCGTAGCGCTTCAGAAAATATCCGGCAATACGCTGCTCAAGAGGAAGTTCAGTGGTTTCTTCATTTGCATCCTGAAGAATATTTAATTCAAAGTCTTCTAATTGACTCATATCCAGATCATAGATTTCCATGCCCAACAGATAGCCACTGCTTTCATCATAGTAGAGCTGTGCAAATGGCATAGGATAGCCGTCACTTGGCTGTTCGGCAGCAAAATAACTATCCATCTGAAAAGCCATCACCCATAGGATGGTTGAATTACCGTTCTGATCCGTGACCAGGATAGGTAGAATGGCATCTGAATCCGTATATTTCATGGCATCATTGTAGTCCTGTATAGATGCGATGTATTTATAGAATTCAGGCATCAGTGTTTCCAGTCCATCTGCAAGTTTCATGAATTCAGTGATGATATTGCTCCAGGCTTCTTCCTTTGTCAGTTTGTAACCACGGCTCAACACAGCGACTTCAAGCGATGTATCCGTTTCGCCGTTTAATGCCGCTTCGATGGTGTCCAGATTATAGATGAGCTGGATTTTTTCGCTTAGAGACATACTGTCAATATTTAATCCGGAGACATTGGCGGATTTCTCTACTCTTTTCTCGGTCCATTCAGTATCGTAAAATTGAAATAAAGCAGATGGAGCATAAAACACAAAATAATCACAGCAAGGGTTATGGCAAGCAGTGGCAGATAATTCTTTTTTATTCGCATTTTGTCCGACCTCCGTTTAAAATAGCTTTAACCACTGTGCCTTTTCCCGGTGTACTCTCAAAAATAAGCTGACCGTGATGCAGTTCAGCGATTGCCTGACACAGAGCCAAACCGAGTCCGGCACCGCCCTGAGCCCTGGAACGGGATTTGTCTACCCGGTAAAAGGCTTCTGTAATGCGGGACAGTTCCTCCGGCTTCATACCGCGCCCTGTATCGGCCACGGTAATCAGACACCCTTCTTCTGTCAGTCGTCCAACTACCAGAATGTTTCCGCTGTCGTCTATGGCCTTTTTGGCATTGTCAATGAGATTAATGATCAGGGACTTTACAAGATCAGACTCCATCAGGCAAAATCCGTTATCATAACGCCCTTTTAAGCTGATATTTTTGTCCGCCATGGATGGAAGTGCTGTGTGTACGGCGCCTTCAATCATGGTCTGCAGATTTGTCGGACGAAGTTCAAAATCCTTTTTCTTAAGAACCAGCAGATCCAGCAATTTAAGTGACAGACTTTCCAATCTTCGTCCCTCGGAGAAAATGTATTCTGCTGCTTCCTGCTGCTCTTCTTCATCAAGGGCCTGGCTGCGCATCAAGTCTGCATAGCCGATGATGGATGTCATCGGCGTCTTTAATTCATGGGCAAAGCTTCCCATAAATTCTTCCTGCCGTTTCATGGCATCTGCCATTTGGTGCATATTGTCTTCAATAGTATCTGTCATCCGATTAAAATCCCGGGCCAGCAATTCCACAATTTCAAATGGCTTGATAATATAATCCTCTGCGCCCATTTTCAGACCGCGGACACGGTTATTCACCGAATTGACAGCGGTGAGAAAAATAACAGGAATCCCCAGAGGTCTGATATAATCCATCAGTTCAAATCCGTTGGCACCGGGCAGCATGATATCCAGCAAGATCAAATCAAATATCTCTCGGTCTAATTTATCGACAGCTGCATTGCCGTCATAAACGCAGGTACAGTGATAGCCTGCTTTTGTTAGACTCAATCTGATCAGATTGGAAATAGGCTTCTCATCTTCTACGATCAAAATGCGTATCATGGTTTATTCCTCCTGTCTGATGCCATTTTTGAGTGCAGGCATTTATCTTCCGATTTTGCATCGGATTTGCCATCAAATCATGGCTTTATAATATAAGTATATAGGGCAAATGCATCAGAAAAGCATCTTAACTGTTGAGCCACCGATTGAGTTTGAAAATACCTTCTTTGGATCCGGAAACAAAGAGAATATCCCCTTCTTTGAATCTATAATCCGGTGTTATAAGATTGATAACGATATCGCCACTTTGAATGGCAATGATATTCAGGCCAAAGCGTTCTCTGAGGTTGATATCTCTGACACTTAACCCGATTGCCTCATTTGCCACAATTGTTTTGGATATATTAATCTGTTCGCTCAATTGAACTATATCGAGATTATGTGAATTTTCAAGGCGGCTTGCAAGGCGGATGGCCATATCACGTTCAGGAAACACAACTTCCGCTCCCAGTTTCTCAAGAATAACCCCATGCTCTGCGGTTGCTGCTTTGGCAATGACTCTTGGAATACCCAGTGAGACAAGGTTGAGAGTCGTCAGTATGGATGTATCCAGATGTTCGGCAATGCAGACGATGGCGACATCACAGTTCTGGATACCGGTTTCAATGAGCGTTTTTTTGTCCAGATTTGCAACAACGTAGGCATGTTCAGTCATTTCACGCAGGGTTCGGACCCTTTCCTCGTTTTTATCCATTACAACGATCTCTGCTCCGGCTGAAGCCAGATCCATGGCCAGTGCCGAACCGAAACGGCCGAGACCCACGATACCGTAAGTCATGTTTTTATTTTTGGAGTTCTTGGAACAATATGAATTATTTTTTAAACTTAACATTTTTATCTCCTGTCTGTTGAAATATTGGTCTGACGTTATCCGACAACAATATTGCCGTCAGGATAAAGTGCGAGTTCTCCACGTGAAAAATACCATAAAGAGGCAATGGTCAGTGGTCCGAGTCTTCCGGTAAACATCATCATGATTGAAAGTATTTTGGCAGGAAGATGCAGATCGGATGAAATACCAGTTGATAATCCGGCAGTTGAAAAGGCGCTGGTCATTTCGAATAATGCATCCAGCAGATCCACCTGCGGTTCCAGGATCATCAGAATGTAGGTGGATGTGATGACGACACCTGCCGCCAGAATGGAAATAACAGCAGCTTTTTTGAAGACATCTTTCGGAATAGAATAATGAAAGGCCTTTTCCGACTGATTGGTGGCTGCTGAAAAAATCCCCCGGATCAAGACAAAAAAGGTGCTCGTCTTGATGCCGCCGCCTGTTGATCCCGAAGAAGCACCGATAAACATCAGCACGATCATCACAAGTAATGCAGGAGCACCGAAATCACCGATAGGACGTGAGGCAAAACCGGCTGTTCGGGTGGAAACACTGTGAAACAGCGCACATAACCATGAAACGGGTTCTGTTAATTTGATCAATAAAGTACCGATGATGATCAAAGCCAGACTGACCGATAAGACGACTTTGGTATGCATGGACAGTTTCTTCCATTGACATTTCTTTTGCCATAATTCTTGAATAACAAGGAAACCGATGCCGCCGAAAAAGATGAGGACACAGGTAATGATATTCAGAAAAATATTATCCGTATAGGGAACCATGCTCTGTCCGCCACCAAAAATGTCAAATCCGGCATTATTAAAAGAGGCAACGGAATGGAACAGACTGACACCGATGGCCCTGAACAGGGAATAATCCTGTATAAAAACGATGAAACTCAATGCTGCGCCGATCAATTCGATTAGCAGTGTGGTTTTAAAAACGGTATAGACAAAACCAATCAGT